>NZ_JVIQ01000047.1:0-33503 GCF_001072745.1 Streptococcus sp. 400_SSPC
GTCCCACCTCCGCACAGTTGAGTAGGGCTGTAAAAGCTGATGAAATCAGCGTAGTAGAGCCCATTCAACCACTGCGTCTTGCTCGACAATCCAAAAATAATTGAGAGGCTAGGACTTTTGTCCCAGCCTCTTTTTCTAGCTTTAGGAAAGTTGAGTTTCTTCCTTTCTTTTCCCTACCATTGTGAGGCAGGAAAGTGACCAATCTTAGTCGTCACCTTTTTTAGCAAGAAGGAAATCGCCGTCTGATTGTTTCACAAACGTTAACTTATATTGGTCTGAAGTTGAAGATTTAAAACGGATTGTCATGGTAGTCACAATATCATTAGTTTTGTAGTCTTCATCTGCAGACAAGGAGAGAGAATAAATGGTATTATCTTTCAACACTTCCTTGTAAGAAACGCCATCCTTACCAGTTTTGGAATCCCCGACTTTAAGCTTGTCATAGTAAGAAGAGGTCATGAAATTGTCCTCAGCTTCGTTATAATCCCCTGAATAATAGAGGTCCTGTAAATAATAGGTATCCCCCTCTTTCTTAAAAGTCAGTCTCATATCACGAACGGTATGGAATTGACTATAGGTATCATCCTGATCTTCTTTTAACTCGCCCCACTCTAAATCAATGAGATCTCTTCTAAACGAACCTTGCAAAGCTTTTCCGTGCTCATCCACAACATCTTCAATGGATGTTCCCAAATTTGAAGTTGAGTATGTGCCAAGCTCGAGGTTAGCCAAATCTGTAATGTTCCAAGAAAAATCAGTATCGTCTGGATCAATATATTTTCCAGCCTGATCGCGTTTTGATTCCCCTGCATCAGCTTTCGGATGAAGGACAGGCGAGGAACTTTTAGCACTATTTGCTGCACCCATAGAATGACCGAGGAAGAGACCGATAATGACTCCTAAGACCGCAAAGCCACTAATACAAGCAATTAACAGACCTTTCCCTGGCTTCTTTTGATCACCAGTTTCTGGCACACCAAATGGTGCCTGTGATTGATTCGTATTCATCTTTCATCTATCTCCTCTATATTAAAAACGTTCTGGACCAATGTATAAGAAGTCCCCATCTGGTTGTGCTAAGAAGCGTAATGTCTTATAATCGTCTCCCACTTTAAGGTTGATCTTTGCAACCACTCGAGTAGAGTCATACTCTTCTCCATCAGCAGTGATTTTTGTCTCTGTACCTATTTGAACATTTTGTTTATGTTTCTTCAAAACTTCCAATAAGGAGGTTCCACCTTTACCAGTTTTCTTATCTCCTTTTTTCAGATCTTTGAATTCTTTCGTGCTCATCTCACGATCTGTAGAAGTATCTTCATCTTCGTCGTCTTCACTCGCATAGACTTCTTCCAAGTTAAAGGCTTCTACAGATTTCAAATAATAGTTGCCATCCACTTTTTCAAATTTGAAATAAACATTCTGGTGAGAGGCGTTCTTTGCACGATCCCAAGTAAGAGTCATGCCTTTCTTTTCATAATCGACACTGGTAGCCAATCCATAAGTTTCAACAATCTGATCAGCAGTCAAGCCATAACCGTCCTTGTTGCTATAACTTAATGCAGCAAGGTCTTTTAGGGTCCAAGTAAAGATAACCTCATCCTTTTCTGTAATAAAGCCTGTCTTTGTTTTCTTAGCTTCTTCACTAGCACGGTCTAATCGTTTGGTACGTTTGGCATCTGCTTGAGGCTTAGATGAATGTCCCCAGAAATAGCCAGCTCCGCCACCGATCAAGCCACCAAGAAAGAGGGCAAGAATAGAAAAGACGATAAAGTTAGTCCGTCCACTCTTCGGTTTTGGCTGAACATTCCATTGTGATTGAAAGGCTTGAGGGTTCCCTTGTTGGTAGAAAGGATTGTTTTCTACCTGTGGCGCTTGATTTTGGAAAAATTGTTCCTGTCCTCCAGTTTGTGGTCCTTCTACTGGAGAAGACTGTTGGAAGCCTTGCGCTCCTGGTGCACCAAATGGCTCATAAGCTGTTTGGCCATTTTGTACTCCAAAAGGGTCTTGGAAGTTTTGGCCCATTGAATCTTCAAGAGGTTCTTGAGCAGCCTGCCCCCCTTGTGCTCCAAAAGGTTCTTGAACAGTTTGTCCCTCTTGTGTTCCAAAAGGCTCTTGAACAGTTTGTCCCTCTTGTGTTCCAAAAGGTGTCTTGTCTTCTGTTGTCATAATCTCTCCTTTACTAACAACCTTCGCTCATCGTTCTTTCTACTTTTTTGTGATCATAGTTTGACGTGCAAAGTATAAATATAGTAGTTCTACTATATCATAAAACAGTCTATTTTTCCACCTCATTCTGAGATATGGAAAGCGATTAAAAAACGACCTCTTTCGAGATCGTTTTGTCTGTCTATTAAAGACGAGCGTTGAGTTCTTTGCTCAATTCTTCAAATCCTGGTTTACCAAGAAGGGCAAACATGTTACGTTTGTAAGCTTCAACACCTGGTTGGTCAAATGGGTTGATAGCGTTCAAGTAACCTGAAAGGGCGATGGCCAATTCGAAGAAGTAGATAGTGTATCCAAGAGTGAAGGCATCTTGCTCAGGAAGAGTCACGTACATGTTTGGCACGTCACCGTCAGTGTGGGCAAGAAGAACACCGTCAGTCGCTTTTTTGTTCACGAAGTCAACATCTTTTCCTTGGAGGTATCCAAGTCCATCAAGGTCTTCTTCCAAAGTAGGGATGATCACGTTCTTACGTGGTTTGTCCACACGGACAACTGTTTCAAACATGATACGAGTTCCTTCTTGGATAAATTGACCCAATGAGTGCAAGTCTGTTGAGAAGTTAGCTGAAGTTGGGTAAATACCTTTCTGGTCTTTCCCTTCTGACTCACCAGCCAATTGTTTCCACCATTCTGAGAAGTATTGAAGTGATGGCTCATAGTTTACCAAGATTTCAGTTGCATAGCCTTTACGGTAAAGGATGTTACGAACAGCTGCATATTGGTAAGCTTCGTTTTCAGAGATTTTATCTGAAGTGTAGTCTTTGCGAGCTGCATTCGCACCTTCCATAAGAGCTTTGATGTCAGCTCCTGATGCTGCGATTGGAAGCAAACCAACGGCTGTCAATACTGAGAAGCGTCCACCGATATCATCTGGAACAACAAATGTTTCCCAACCATTAGCGTCTGCTTCAACCTTAACAGCACCTTTTTGGCGGTCAGTTGTTGCGTAGATACGTTTGTTCGCTTCTTCTTGACCGTATTTCTTAACCAAGAGTTCTTTGAAGACACGGAAAGCGATAGCTGGTTCAGTTGTTGTACCTGATTTAGAAATCACGTTTACTGAGAAGTCTTTATCTGCAACATACTCTACCAAGTCAGCCAGGTAAGTTGATGAGATAGAGTTTCCAGCGTAAAGGATTTGTGGAGCCTTGCGTTCTTCTTTTGTTTGCAAGTTTGCAAAGTGGTGGTTCAAGAAGTCAATGGCAGCTTTAGCACCAAGGTAAGATCCACCGATACCGATAACGACCAAAACATCGCTGTCTGCTTTGATTTGTTCAGCAGCTTTCAAGATGCGGTCAAATTCTTCGCGGTCATAGTTTTCAGGCAGGTCCAACCAACCCAAGAAGTCGCTACCAGCACCAGTTCCTTTACGGATCAATTCGTCTGCTGCTGTAACTTGTGCTTGCATGTATTCCACTTCATGTGGTGCAACAAATTTGTCTAAGACTTTTGAATAATCAAATTTAATATGTGACATAGTATTCCTCCAAAATTTCTTCTTCTCTATGATATCGCTTTACCGGGATTTAATCAAGGGAAACCACCCTGTAAAACGTTTTCATTTGCTAATTTTTTTATTTTCACAAATCAAGTAACGACGCAATAGCAATCGTTTGCATATGGCGCCTTATTTTGATCAGAATATACAAAAAAAGAAGCTACTGATGAAGCTCCATTTTCACGCAATTATTCTTTGAATCCGCTAATGAATTTTGAGATGACGCTGGTGAGTGATCGGCTACAGGTCTCGTAAATCCTATGGGTCAGATCTCCTCCTGCAGACTTGACTCTCTATATATTTCGGAACGTAGTTCTCGCTTTGCTCGAACTGCGTCAATGTACCTAAGTTCATCCGCGTCCGTTGGACTTGATTCACTAAGGTACATAGAAAAAGAGCACACAGTTCACTTCGCTTAGGGCTGCTGGATTCCTCCCCTGACCCGCTTCACGCAGAACTGTTGCTCCGATAGGTATTATATCATAATTTGTGGATTTTGCAAAGGTCTGGGTTTTATTCTTGTGTTTCGGCCTTGGCTGCGAGCTTGGCTTGTTTTTTTCGTTCCCGACCTTGGCGGAAAAAGGTCTGCATGATGGTTGCACATTCTGCTTCCAAGATTCCTGTTTCTACTTCCACCCGGTGATTGAGACGTTCATCTGTCAAAATGTCGTAGAGACTCCCTGCTCCACCAAACTTCTGATTGGTCGCACCGTAGACTACCTGAGGGATCCGGGCCAGCCCGATGGCGCCACTGCACATGACACAGGGTTCAATGGTCACAAATAGGGTGGTATCCAGCAAACGCCAGCTCTCTTCCTGCTGATTGGCTTCTTCGATCGCCATTACCTCCGCATGCATGACCGCTCGCTGCAATTCTTCTCGCGCGTTGTGCCCACGTCCAATGATCTCACCGTCTTTGACAATGACACAGCCAATAGGAATTTCCTCATGGGCCAAGGCGATCTCTGCCTCTTTTAAAGCCTCTCGCATAAAAGCTTCTTTCTCTTCTAGGGTATAGTCTCTCACTTGTACACTCACTTACTTTTTATGTTCTTGTTCTATTATATGATGAAGCTACAAAAAAAGCCACCAATGGGTGACTTCTTATAGGGAGATATTATGAAAAAAAGTTAAGAGTGCTAAACAAAGTTGGGAGGTCTTTGTTTATGCTCTTAGTATAAACCACAGGACTTAAAGTAATCTTAAGAAGTAAAAAAGTTGAGAGAAATCTCCCAACTTTTATTTGATTATTTACTTGACCAGACACTTTCAAGGATATTGGTTTGGTCACGATCTGGTCCAACCGAGAAGGTTGAAATACGCACACCAACCAATTCACCGATCCGGCGCACATAGTTGCGGGCATTTTCTGGAAGCTCATCCAAGTGGCGGACACCTGTGATGTCTTCTGACCAACCTGGCAACTCTTCATAGATCGGTTTGCAACGTTTGAGTTGCTCCAAGCTTGCTGGGTAGTAGTCGATGCGTTCCCCATCTAAGTCGTAGGCTACACAGATTTTCACCGTATCCAAGCCTGACAATACGTCGATCGAGTTCAAGCTAAGGTTGGTAATTCCTGACACACGACGGCTATGGCGCATGACAACTGAGTCAAACCAACCAACACGACGAGGCCGACCTGTTGTTGTACCATACTCATGGCCGACTTCACGGATCCGGTCCCCTACTTCATCGAAGAGCTCCGTAGGGAATGGGCCATCACCAACACGGCTGGTATAGGCTTTACATACACCGACCACCTTATCAATCTTGCTTGGGCCGACACCTGATCCGATGGTCACCCCACCTGCGACTGGGTTTGAAGAGGTTACAAATGGATAGGTCCCTTGGTCGATATCCAACATAACCCCTTGGGCTCCTTCAAAGAGCACGCGCTTGCCGTTGTCCAAAGCATCGTTCAAGATGACGGAAGTATCGGTTACATATTGTTTGATTTGTTGACCATATTCATAGTATTCTTCGAAGATATCGTCAAAGGAAAGAGCCTCTGCTTCATAGAGTTTGGTAAATTGACGGTTCTTTTCTTCCAAGTTGATGCGCAGGCGTTCTGCAAAGACGTCGCGGTCCAAAAGATCCGCGATCCGGATTCCCACACGCGCAGCCTTGTCCATGTAAGCTGGTCCAATCCCTTTGATGGTCGTTCCGATTTTGTTGTCCCCTTTTGACTCTTCTTGGAGACGGTCCAATTCGATGTGGTAAGGAAGGATGACATGGGCACGGTCAGAAATGCGAAGGCTGTCTGTTGATACCCCTTCTTCATGGAGATAAGCCAACTCTTTGACCAATGATTTAGGATTGACCACTACTCCGTTTCCGATCACAGAAATCTTTTCAGGGAAGAAGATACCCGAAGGAATCAAGTGCAACTTGAACTTTTTGCCGTCGATCACGATGGTGTGACCGGCATTGTCCCCACCTTGGTAACGAGCAATGACTTCTGCATTGGCTGATAGGAAGTCTGTAATCTTCCCTTTTCCTTCATCACCCCATTGGGTTCCTACTACAACAACTGATGTCATAATTCTTTTTCATATACCATAGATAGTTGCCTATCTATGCCTTTCTTCAAACTAGGGGCAGGAGTCTCACCTGCAAGTTTGTCTTACACTCTATTATAAGAAATTTCCTCTTTTTTTTCAAGGTCAGCTAGTTCATTGCTTGGTTTTTTACCCTTAAAAGTTGACTCTCATTTTCTAAACATCCATCTTTTGACCTTCATATCCCAGCTTATACAATGATCGTTCGTCTTTTACCTTATTTTCTCCCTAAAATAGATCCTAGTCTATTCAGTTTCTAAGCAAGATTCTCCTCAGAAAGATTTTCTCCCTTCACAGTCTAAATAAATCAAGTTACTCCCCTCACCTCTTTTCTTTTTTTATGCTAAAATAGAAGCTATGGACAAAATTATTAAAACTATCTCAGAAAGTGGCTCTTTCCGTGCCTTTGTACTAGACAGTACAGAGACCGTGCGAACAGCCCAAGAAAAACATCAAACTCAAGCAAGTTCAACAGTGGCCCTCGGTCGGACCCTCATCGCTAGTCAAATTTTAGCTGCCAATGAAAAGGGAAATACCAAGATAACAGTGAAAATCCTCGGTACTAGCTCACTAGGTGCTATTATCACTGTGGCAGATACCCAAGGAAACGTCAAAGGCTACGTGCAAAATCCTGGTGTGGATATCAAGAAAACAGCGACTGGTGAAGTCGTGGTCGGACCATTTGTCGGAAACGGGGAATTCTTAGTCATCACCGACTACGGAACAGGCAATCCTTACCACTCCATGACACCTCTGGTCACTGGCGAAATCGGTGAAGACCTGGCTTATTATTTGACCGAAAGCCAACAAACGCCATCTGCGGTGGGGCTCAATGTGCTTTTAGACGAAAACGACAAGGTCAAGGTCGCTGGTGGTTTCTTGGTACAGGTCTTGCCAAATGCCAAGGAAGAAGAAATTGCCCGCTTTGAAAAACGTATCCAAGAAATGCCGGCCATTTCTAGCCTTCTGGAAAGCGACGACCATATTGAAGCCCTTCTCGCTGCTATCTATGGCGAAGATCCATACAAACGTCTCTCTGAAGAAGAGCTTCGCTTCCAATGCGACTGTAGCAAGGAACGCTTCATGGATGCCTTGGCTAGCTTGCCAGCCAAAGACCTTCAAGAAATGAAGGACGAAGACCAGGGAGCGGAAATTGTTTGCCAATTCTGTCAGACAGCTTATCACTTTGATGAAAACGACTTGGAGGAACTCATTCGTGACAAATCTTAATACACCTTTTATGATTGGGAACGTCGAGATTCCAAACCGGACGGTCCTAGCACCTATGGCCGGTGTGACCAACTCAGCTTTCCGGACGATCGCTAAAGAACTAGGAGCAGGGCTTGTGGTCATGGAAATGGTCTCTGACAAAGGAATCCAATACAATAACGAAAAGACCCTGCATATGCTCCATATCGATGAAGGTGAAAATCCTGTATCGATCCAACTTTTCGGGAGCGACGAAGATAGTCTCGCACGCGCAGCAGAATTTATCCAAGAAAATACCAAGACCGATATCGTGGATATCAACATGGGCTGCCCAGTGAACAAAATCGTGAAAAACGAGGCGGGGGCTATGTGGCTCAAGGATCCTGATAAGATTTACTCCATTATCAACAAGGTTCAATCCGTCCTTGATATCCCTCTCACTGTCAAAATGCGGACAGGTTGGTCGGATCCTTCTCTAGCAGTGGAAAATGCCCTCGCAGCTGAAGCTGCAGGTGTCTCTGCCCTCGCTATGCACGGACGGACTCGGGAGCAAATGTACACTGGTCACGCTGACCTCGAGACCCTTCACAAGGTTGCGCAAGCTCTGACCAAGATTCCATTTATTGCAAATGGAGACATCCGTACGATTCAAGAAGCGAAACAACGCATCGAAGAAGTCGGTGCCGACGCGGTCATGATTGGCCGTGCCGCTATGGGCAATCCTTACCTCTTCAATCAAATCAATCATTACTTTGAAACAGGAGAAATCCTGCCTGATTTAACCTTCGAAGACAAGATGAAGATTGCTTATGAGCATCTGAAACGCTTGATTGATCTCAAGGGCGAGCACATTGCCGTTCGCGAATTCCGCGGCTTAGCCCCTCACTACCTCCGTGGAACATCTGGCGCTGCCAAACTACGCGGAGCCATCTCGCAAGCTAGCACTCTGGCTGAGATTGAAGAACTTCTTCAATTAGAAAAAGCTTAATAACAAAAAAACAGCATCGAAATATTGATGCTGTTTTTATATCTTATTGATCCGCTTGAGATTCGCTTTCTTTCCAGCGATAGGTCTTGCGCGGTTTTTTCTTAGGTACCCGTTTGACACCTACTTCTTCTACGTAAGATCCATAGGTCACAAGGAAATTATTGGTCAAAATTTCTTTATCTGGATGAATCAGATTCACTAGCTCCGTAGCCTCATAGACAGTGAAAGGTTCTTCTAGGAGATGGAGGAAGGTTGGATTCCAAGCCAAACGCCCTTGGATCCGCTTGATCGATTCTTGAACAATCTCATAGTGGTCAAAGGCGAAATCTTCAGCTGTCAAGACACGGCCATCTAGAGAACATTCCCCTTGTTTGAAGTCCACATCAAGGAAAAGAACTTCTTTGGCATCATCTCCAGCTCGGACCAGATTGACGGCCTCCGCAGGCAAATAGACCAGGTGAGCGATGGTGATGACCCAGCCCCGTGGGTCCCGACCAGGAGTCGAAACTGTCATTAACTGCTCGACCTTTTGAGGGGTCAACTCTAGTCCAACTTCTTCTTGAACTTCGCGGATACAAGCCTGGATAGCATCCTCGTGCTTTTGCAAGAATCCTCCAACCAAGGCGACCCGATGCTGACAAGGGTGGGTTTTTCGGCGAATCACCAAGAGCTTCAAACGCCCCTCCACAAAGCAGTAGGCCACCATATCGGTAGTTACACTTGGATTTTCATAGGTGGGATGATCTTGCTCCTTATACCAACGGAGGAATTCTTCCTCGCTGACGACCGTCTCGTAGTATTCCTTTTCGTTCATCCCTTCCGGAATGCTGCTTGTTGCCATCTAAATATCCTCCTTTTTCACAGCTTTGCTCCATTGGTACCAACCAACCAAGCTATTGAGGGTGTAGACCCAATACATTCCCTGAATATGGATGCTTTCTCCCCACCAGAGGTAGATACTGAAGAGGTTGGTCGCAATCCAGAAAATCCACTGTTCACGATAAAGACCAGTCATGAGAAGTTGACCGACTCCATTGGTCGCATCTGTCACACTATCACGGAAAGGTCGAGCGCTGTGGATACTTTTATAAGCATAGCCCATCCCGATCCAAATCAGAGCAGTTAGAACCAAATACTTGATCCATTCCATTATGGTTAATTTCTTGGCTTCAAAGTGAGATTCTTCTGCCCCTCCTTGGTCATTGATCCGATTCGACAACCAGACATAGAGACCGATTGGTTGCATCACAAAGAAGTATAGGGTTGTCAGAACTTCTCCATAGAAGTTTTTGTTCAAGGCTAGGATGAGGTAAATCGCTGAGTTCACTGCTCCAAAGAGATAGTTACTAGCCCTACCTTCTGCTACTAGTATCACACAAACGATTCCTGTCCAGGAGGCAAAGAGCCCTAACCAATCGTGACTTGCTTCCTGATTGGTAAACTCTAGGACAAAGGGCACGCTAGACAAAGCAATCAGATACAGCCATTGTGTCAGAGTGCGACCTGCAAATAGGTCTTGCCAAAGGAGTTTCATAATTCCTACGAAGCCACGTTTGCCAGCTTCTCGATGGACATTTTTTAAATGCTCCCCAAACGTTTGAATTTTTTCTTGTAGTCGTTTCATGCTGTTTCTCCCTTTAATCAGCTTGATAAATCGTATCGATGACACGCTTTGCTTCTTCGTAATTCCCCAAGTAGTCTTGCCCGAGATAGGCTGTAGGGATATCTGCGAGGTATTGGTGGCGGAGGTGATCCAGGTGATTTGAAAAACTGTTGCGAATTTCATCATCTGCCATGGTCATATCACGGAAGCCATCATTGACATAGGATCCAATGGGTTGGACAAATAAGATCAGATCCCATTTTTCCTTAGCGAGGATACTAACGAATAAGTTATCGAAGGTATCCGTCATACTGGTCTCTTGGCCTTCTACTTCCATATAGTAGTCGTAATAGCCCTTGGTCACCAGAGAGTTGGTATCCGCAATGACCAGGCCTCGATTGGCACTACTGTCGATTAATTTTGAGGTTTGATCGTATTGTCCGAGTAGGAGATAATAATAGTCCTTGGGGGTCAGCTCATCATCCCGTACATTATTTCTGATCTGGTACTCCCGGGCATATTCTAAGCTCACTGGCGCGTCATAGAAGCGGGCCAAATCTTTTGCCAAGGTCGTCTTCCCGTTACTAGCACTCCCCATAATGAGGACCTTTTTGGTAAACTGACGACGGAAGGGTTGCGCAATGTATTTCCAATACTTGCTGGGATTTTCCCGGATGAGGGTTCCTGAGATACCAAACTGACGCTCCTGTAAGTGCGCTTGAAAGCCTCTCGCTTCAAGTTCCTCTTGATACGTTTTTTCCCCAACATAGAAGATGAGCTCTTCTCTCTCAGCATCATATTGAATGGTTTCTAAAGCTGTTTTCAACCAAGGCTCCCATCCTAAAGGATAGCGGGGAAGTTCTGTCTCGTCTAATTTATAAATTTGGGTGAGTTCATCATTTGAAAAACCTTCTCGAATATAGCGAAAACGTTTTTGCAAAGGAAGGCCAACTTCTTCTCCTCGGTCACCTTTGTAACCAGAGACAATCACACAAACGCGGTCGCATTGGCGTTTTGCCCGTTGAATTAAATCAATATGACCTTGATGAAGGGGGGCAAACGTTCCAAATACTACTGCCACTTTTTCTTTCATCTAACTGGCTCCTTTATCATAATGTCAAAACATGTTTTGCTTATGATTTTATTATAAACTATAATTTCAATCTGTCAATACTTTTTTATAAAAAAATATATTTTTATAAAACAAAAATTAAAAAAGATTCAACTCTGTATGTTATTATACAGAATTGAATCTCTGATTTCAATCTTTTTTTAATTTTCTCAGTAGCGAGCCATTATTCCCGAACAAGGGCATGCACATGGCCATTTTCTGTCACTTGAACACTTGCCACTTGACCATTTTGACCAACAACTATATCCAGGCTAGCTACAGATCCATCTTGGGTGGAAATCAAGCCAGCATGGTAATGACCTTGGTCCAAGTTGTATTCATAGCTTCCAATCGTATATCCCACTGCATCGCCACCAGGATTTTGAATGGTTACTTGTCCTCCTTGACCGATCGTTACGCCTGTATCACGACCGTCGGTCCAACTACCTGCTGCTCCTGAATAATCCCCTGAGGCATAGCTCAAGACACCTTTATAGCGTGGGTTCTCTGTCTTAGAGGCTTGTTCTTTGGCAGTCGTGCGACCTTCTTCCAAGCTAGGACGTTTTTGTTTTTCTGGTGCTGGGTTCACTGCTGGTTTTGTTTCTTTGGAAGGAGTTGGAACCAGGCCTTGACTGACTTCTGGAACTCTTGGTGTCACTGAAGTTGATGGATTTTCTTGGCTCGCTTGTGTTTCTCTCGAAGCGTTGGCAGGAGATTGTGCAACTTCTGTGCTTTGTGTGGTTTTGCTTGTGGTCTTTTTCTCTTCTTTTTTACTTGTAGAGCTTTGTTTCACTTGCACAATTTTACTAGTTGAAGATGGACTGGTTTCCTTTTTCTTTTCTGATCCACATCCGCTTAAGAGAAGAGCAGCTGTTAGAGCAAGGGTAGATAGACTAAAGAAGGTTCCTTTCGTTTTCATGGCAATACCTCTCTTTTGTAACATTTGTTACATTTTGTAATATAATTGTAACATTTATCTATAGGGAAGTCAAGAGGATTTGCAAGTCTTATAAAAAATAGAAACTAGTTTCAAAAAAGAGTGAACAAATGGAGCCCTACTCCAACCATTCACTCTCTTTCTTATTGATAAACTTCTTGATAAAATTCGATGGTATCTCCATCTTGGACAGTTGTTTCTGCTGCCCCTTTTGGTGCCATCTCTCCATTGATTTTGTACATCCAATAGAGTCCCTTGCTTTCATCCTGGGCTACGCCATCGATTGAGGTGATGAGGCCACTCTTTTCCTCAATCTTGTAGTTAGCTTTCAGGACTTCCATCAGGTTGGCTTTTTCAGCAACCTTCAAGGTCTTGCTTTGAGCTTCTTGCCCTTCAGGGGCGATACTGACCGTAATGGTAATTTGTTTTTCTTTCGCTACTTGTGAGCTAGAAGCTGAGCTTTCCGTAGTCGATGGTGTACTTTGTCCGCAACTGACCAATACAAGAGCTGCTAGGACAGCAAAGAAACTATAAAGTTTTTTTTTCATAATACAATCTCCTAAATACTACATAAAGTAGAGGGTAAAAACAGGCGGTGGAAAGGGCGTGGGCCAGGTTAAAGCTAAAGCCATTCACCAGGGCATAGGTCCACCAGGGCATGTGGTAGAGAACAGCATAAAGACTGTCAATCACTATCCCGTAGAGAAAGGATAAGATGCCGACCACCAGGGTTTGAACTTGCAAAGACAAGTGGCGGTAAAGCCCCCGCCAAATAGTCAAGAGGAGGCCAAAGGCCAGTATCTGAGCGAGCACCACTGGGCTTATCCCCAAGAGAAAAGCCGAGGTAAACATGGTGACCGCCATCACCAAACAGGCAAATTGCCAGTCTTCAAATAGCACCAGTAAAAAGAAAATGGCACTAATAGGTTGGACATTAGGCAAGAAGGCAAAGGCTTGTCTCAGCACCACACAGAGGGCTGCTAAGAGGGTGATTCGGGTCAAGCGTTTGAGAGGCACTGCATATCCTCCTAGTCAATCGTGAAGTTAAGCTGACCAGACTTAACACCTACCTTGAGGGTTTGCCCTTCGGCCACTTCTCCTCTCAAGAGGATCTCTGCCAAGTAGTCTTCCACCTGGGTCTGGATGGTCCGGCGCAAAGGACGTGCTCCCATCTCTGGATCATATCCGTGAGTCGCCAGCCATTTAAGGGCAGACGCTTGGAATTTCAGAGTAATGCCTTTCTCTGCTAGAGATTGAACCAATGGTTTCACCATAATCTTGACAATCTCATGCATTTGATCACTGGTCAAGCTATGGAAGACAACCTTCTCATCAATCCGGTTGATAAACTCTGGTCGATAAGTCTTCTTCAACTCTTCGAAGATGCGTTTCTCCATATTGGCTTGGTCAAAGCGAATATCCTTGGCTCCAAAGCCAACTGTCTTATCATCTCGTAAAGCGGTAGCTCCCAAGTTTGAGGTCATGATAATAATGGTATTGGAGAAATCTACCTTGCGTCCCTTGCTGTCGGTCAAGACACCGTCATCCAAGACTTGCAAGAGAACGTTAAAGATATCTGGATGGGCTTTTTCCACCTCATCAAACAAGAGGACTGAATAAGATTTGTTGCGGACTTTTTCCGTCAACTCGCCCCCTTCTTCATAACCAACATAACCTGGAGGGGCACCGTTGAGACGACTGGCCGCAAATTTCTCCATGTATTCACTCATATCAAAGCGGATCAAAGCGGACTCGTCATCAAAGAGGACTTCAGCCAGCGCCTTCGCCAGCTCAGTCTTCCCGACCCCAGTGGGACCGAGGAAGAGGAAGGAGCCAATTGGCCGTTTGTGAGAACGAATTCCCGACTGATTGCGACGAATCGCTCGGCTGATACTTGAGACAGCCTGATCCTGACCGATCACGCGCTTATGAAGTTCTGCTTCCAATTCAAGGTATTTCTTAGCTGCTGTTTGGGTTAGTTTCTCCACAGGAATGCCTGACAATTGACTAAGCGTCTTCAGGATATCCTCTTCCTTAACTTCTAGCTGGTAGCCTTTTGGACTAGCATCTTCTTTTAGCAACTGAGCAACTTTTTTCCACTGCCCCTTGAGCAAGGCTTGATCGGCAGCTGTCAAGTCGGACTGAAGACCGGCTTGAGGCCCCTTGTTTTGCACGGTCGCTGCCGCCTCATCCAAGAGGTCAATGGCGGAGTCAGGCAAGAGGCGGCTGGTCAAATAACGATTGGCATAGACAACAGCTGTCTCAATAGCCGCATCCGTAATATGGACACGGTGGTGACGTTCATAGGTCTTCTTGAGCCCTTGCAAAATCGCAATGCTATCTGCAACAGAGGGTTGCTCAATCAAGACTTTAGCAAAGCGGCGTGACAGAGCGGCGTCTTTTTCAATGTGTTTTTGGTATTCTTCTTGCGTAGTGGCTCCTACGGTCCGTAGGGTCCCGCGAGCCAAGGCTGGCTTCAAGATATTGGCCGCATCCAAGGTGGAGTCAATCCCAGAGCCAGAGCCCATAATGGTATGGAGCTCATCAATGAAGAGGATGACATGGCCATCTTCTTCGATATCATTGATGATGTTGTTCATCCGCTCTTCAAAATCTCCACGGAACCGCGTCCCTGCGACAACATTCATCAAGTCCAACTCTAAGACCCGCATCTTAGCCAGCTCCGTCGGGACATCTCCGCTGGCAATCCGTTGAGCCAAGCCCAAGGCTAGAGCGGTCTTTCCGACACCGGCATCCCCGACAAGGACTGGGTTATTTTTCGTTTTGCGGCTCAAAATCTGAATCATCCGCGAGATTTCTTGACCCCGGCCAATCACCGGTTCCAAACTGCCATTGCGAGCCATTTCTGTCAGATCTCGGGTGTAGTCTTCCAAACCACCGCTGGTAGAGGCTGGCATGCCCATCATATTTCCCATGGTTTGACGATTGGGTTGCTGGGCCCGATAGAGCGAACGGATAGCTTTCACAGCTTCCTTGTCCCAACCTGCTCGTTGTTCCAAGCTCTTGCGAAGCTCGACGATTTTAATGCCCTCTTCCTGATCATCATAGCGGAAGCCGACATACTCCAATACTTGAGAAGCCAAGGTTCCCCGTTCTAATAGAAGTGCCAATAGGACATGCTCTGTTCCAAGACTTTTGGCATGGACTGCCTGGGCAATCTCTTGGGAACGTTTCATGATTTCTTCGACACGGAAAGAAAAAGGAAATACCTCATAGCGGCCATCCCGTTGGTAGACTTGACCCGTAATGTGCTCCGCCGCATCTTGAAAATCATCAATCTGCATAGGATAGTCACTTAAGACGGAACCAGCTACACTATAAGGATTATTGGCTAGGGCTACTAGGATATGCCAGGTATCTAGCGTTTGAGACTCAAAATGACCCGCTAAGATTTGAGCGGCTTCAATCGTTTCTAATAGGGCTTTTGAATAGTTCATAAGGAGATTACATTCCCTTTCTATCGACTTGTTGGATAATTTTTCGTAGGATATTGGCTCGTAAGCGATGGGCTTCACTGCCCAGAACCTCGTCTGTCGTCATCACTGACAAAAGCTCTGCCTCTCTCTTTGTAAGGAGTTTTTCTTCAAATAGCATTTGAAGGATATCGCCAAAAACAGTCTGACTGATTTGTTCTCCGATGCTTGCGCCAAGCTCTTTTAGCATCTGGTGTTGGTCTGAAAATTGGACCTTGCCAATCCGGATATAACCGCCACCTCCACGCTTGCTCTCTACGATATAGCCTCGACTTTCGGTGAAGCGGGTCTTGATCACATAATTGATTTGACTAGGAACAACTTGGAAGACATCCGCTAATTCGCTTCTCTTGAGCTCTGCGATGCCTGCTTGAGCCAGTAGCGACTTGATATAGGCCTCAATGCTATCTGATGTATTTTTACTTGCCATGATGCTCCTTTCTAACCTTTTCATTCTAGATAAGCTCTCTGCTTTTCAGAGGATCAAAAATGGTCTCACCATCCATGATGTCATTATTGACCTTATCTGACTATTATACAATTTTTACGCCTGTAAATAAAGCAAAGACTACGTCGTGATAGAATCTGAAGACCCCTTGTTGGTAGCCAGAAGGAGGCCAAAAAAGAGGGTAGCTATTGCTAACCTCTTGTAGAAGGGACTTTAGGATTTCCGACGAGCGTATTTCACTCTTCCGCCTAGGAAGCCTAAGCCGAGTAGTCCGATCCAAGCTAAGAAACTTGCCTTCTCTGATCCTGTCTGTGGCAGTTTTTCTTGGGACTGCACAGGGTCCGGAGTTACTGCTTCTACCACCGGAGAAGGAGGAGTCTCTTTCGAAGCCGTCGGTTTCAGAATTGGAGCAATTCCACTTTCTTTTTTGTCTTCTGGAGGAAGGAGCGGTTTCGTTTCTTGTGAGTCTTCACTTGGTTTTGTTGGTAGCGGCACTTCGGGAATAACAGGATCTTCTTCCACTTCCTTCGTCCCGACTTCCGTAATCTGGTCCTGGGCTTCCACTTCGACAAAGGCATCGACTTCTGTCCGAATTTCTTTGCCTCCTTCTTGTCGAACCTCGATCAATTTCAACCGGCGTCCGACCTTCCCTGCTTGAAGGATTCGGCTTTCGCCCTTGGCCAAGTCCTTGTTCTCACGCGTTTGACTCTCAAATGGAATCTCCTCAGCTTCGATGAGAAGTTCTGGCTTTTCAAGAATCAAATCCCGAACACCTTGATCTGGGCGTGTCTGCGTCAGGGGTTCATAATTGTGAGCATCTTCTAAGATAGTTTCAAGGGCTTCGACTTGATTAGCAGCAGCAACCAAATCTGGTTGCTCTTGATCCAACAACTGAGTCAAGTCCGTCAATTGTCCTTGAACCGTCGGTTTGAGGTCTGCTTTCAAACGATCGAGAGAAGTATCCTTGATCTTTTCTACTCCTTCTCTGATGATCTGTTGCAACTCTTCTTGACTGAGCAGCTGACTATCTTTCCCTGAGAGGACAAATCGGTCCACCTGGATAGCTCTGGACGACTGAGGATCATTGAGGGCTGGATCCAGATGCAGGCGTAGCTGGTGGTAGCCTTTTGCTAGACCTTGTAGATTGACCAAACTCTGGTCGAGCTTGCGTTGATCTCCGTAGCCACTGAAATAATGATCGCCTTCGATCTCATAATCATGGCCCCGACCTTCTTCAAAGGCTATTTCTTTTCCATCCAGAGTGACGCTGTAGAGACCATGACTTGGGTCGACCACTCCTCGAACCTCCACACCGGTGCCCTTAAAGGTAATGGTCATGTCAATGTGTTTCTTGCCTTCCTCATCGGTCACTTGGTTAAAACTGGACCAAGATTCTGTGCCATTTGAGAAGTTTGGATTGTCTGTCTCGTGGTGCCAACCCTCACTGTAATGCAGTTTTGGATCTTGGTCATCCACTTCCTTGCGATTTTCTGGCAACTGGTCCTCGTTCATCACTTGGACTGTCAGTTCTGGAATAAAACCAACCAGACTTCCTTGATCCGGATGCAACAATTTGACCTTAAAGTCATAGACATCGGTCGCTTTTCCTGCAAAATCAAGGGTTGGAACTTGGACTGTTTTTTCTGTCTCTCCATCTGCGAACTCAAGGGTGACGTTAGTATCTTTGTAGACCTTGCCATGAACCCCTGTTCCTGGTTCTGTGATCAATTTAAGACTGGCACTTCCTTTAGAGCCACCTTTTCTCTTGACGACGACTTGCGCTGGGTCGCCTTTCTTAACAGCTAGGGTTGGCTGAGCAAACTCAAAGAGACCCTTTTCTTGGTTATTGAGGGCATAAATCCCTTCTGTTGCGATCGCATCTCCCTTGCTATTGACCAAGGTCAAGGTGTGGGATCCTGCTGCCAAGTCCGGTGTTTCATAGACCTTTTGGCTGCGTTTGCGGTTTGGGCTTTGGGTATTGACCGTCGCTAGCTTTTGGCCATCGACATAGACATCCATTTCCCCATGACCAGGATCCACGGTTGCGACGACATAGGCCTTGGTGCCTTCAAACTGATAGGTCACCGAAGCTCCTTTTTCCTTGGTCCACATAGAAGTGCCTCGGACGCCTTCTCCCTCTTCATTCCATTGGCCATTGGCCCGCTCAGCAGTCCGGTCAGAATGATAAGTCAAACCAAGCGGATAGCCATCGGTTTCTTCAATGCTGGCTGGCGTCTTATAGACAGATACTCCGTTCAAGATTGGAGTGGCTTGGGCATCGGTGATGGACACCCAGATATAGCGACTATCAACTGGTTGTCCCTTGATCAAACGGCGGTATCCTACGGTTGAACCAGCTCCAAAAGGAAGCCATTGGCCATTCACAGCCACATCGATGGTGAAGCCAGAAATCCGTTGGCCTTTCTCGATGGTTTCCTTGAGCTCGACCACATCAAAGTGTTGCTCTTTTCCAAGATCGAGGACAAAAGAGCCGGTCTTGGCATCATCTGCAGGTGCCCAACTGGTCTTTTCATCCCCATCTGTCAAATGGCTGGCTGAATAATGAGCATTGCGCCGTGTCGAGTCAGCTTCGACCAAAGCTCCTGCCGCATAGTCCACACTGTAGAGTTGGTCCAAAGTCTGGCGGAATTCTTTCAAGCGGGCTACATCGGCATCCGCAAATTTCCCATCTTGATTGGGTGGAATATTGAGCAAAAGCGGGGTTCCACGGCCGACCGATTTGAAGTAAATGTCCATCAATTCGCGCAAGGACTTAGGCTCTTGGTTGTCATGGTAGAACCAGCCGGAGCGAATAGAAACATCCGCTTCTCCCACTGAGTATTGCTTCCCTTCCGGATCCCCGTGATTGAGATAGCTATTGGATGGATTGTTGCGGATCTTATCTGGATTGACCTTATGCCAAACTGGATCTCCAGCAATTCCCTTTTCATTTCCAATCCAACGAACATTGGTCGGCTCAGCTGAGAAGATGGCAATATCCCCTTGGGCCTTACGAATAGCATCAAACCACTTGTCGAAGGTATAGGTGACTTTTTGAGCCCCATCGCCACGCGCTCCATCCATCCAGACTTCTACGAACTTGCCCTTGTTTCCATATTTTGGATCTTCAAGGATTTCTTTGAGCTGGTTGAGATAGTATTCGTTGTATTGGTCCTCTGTATCCACATGGTAGAGTGGGCTGTGAGCATCCCAAGGCGAGAGGTAGACCCCCATATCCATGTCATACTTGCTGGCAGAAGCAGAAACCTCGGCTAGGATATCGCCTTTCCCTTCCTTCCAACCGCTTTTAGCAATGGTATGGTCGGTGTATTTGGATGGGTACAAGAGGAAGCCATCGTGGTGCTTGACGACCATGATGGTTCGTTTGAAGCCCGCGTCTTTCAGGGTTTTGATCCACTGATCGGTATCCAGATTCTCTGGATAGAAATAATAAGGGTCTTCTTGCCCATCTCCCCACTCACGATCGTAGTAAGTATTCATCCCAAAGTGGATGAAAGCTGCTAGTTCTTCGCGGTGGTATTGCATCTGAGCCTTGCTTGGAAGTGGTCCATAATTAGCAATCTCAGGCTCCTCATCTAGAGAAGTGGCTGGTTGGCTTGCTTCTGTCCCTTGGCTAACTGCACGATTTTCTTTCTCACTAATAGCTGATGAGGACTGTTCAGATTCTTCTTGGTGCTCGTTCACAGTTTTCTCCTCCTTTCCTTGATCCCCTGCATTGCTCGTTTCAACCCGTTCTTCACGCGGTTCACTATTCTCAGCTTGCTCCTCTGCGTAACTGGTAGTCACTCCTAAAAAACAAGTCACTACGACTACCGAGCAGACGCCTACTGAGAGTTTACGAATGCCAAATCGATTTCTCTTATCAACTAATCTTTTTCCCATATTCCATTCCTTTATGTCATCAGGTAAAGAGGGTGGAGACTTTCCCCATCCTCTTTCTGTTACCTGTGAACTTTTCACCGTATAGTTGCTGGCTTATCCAGCTTTTTACTTGGCCTTATCGGCTCTTTTTTTCTGATCATCCAGCACAGCACCGGCAAAACCTGCTGCTAAGAGACCTGCCACAAGGCTTGCGACGCTTTCTTCCGTTCCTGTATTTGGTAATCTACCTTCGGAAACTGGAGCAGCTGAAACTGCTGGCGCTTGAGTTTCTTTCTCGACTTCCTTCCCTGCTGCATCTGTCCCTTCCTGACGCACTGCTTTGACCTCAAGAGATGCTTGAGGAGTTGTGGCAGCTACTGGTCCTTCTGAGCCATGAGGACGTTCTGGGTTCGGTAGCGGTTCTGGCTGTGGCTCTGGTTCTGGTTGTGGTTGTGGCTCTGGTTGTGGAGTGTCTGGAAGAGCTTCTTTCGTGCCCACCTCTGTAATTTCTGCTACTGGCTCTAGTTCTACAAAGGCATCCAGTTCCTTCCGACTTTCCACAGCATTTTCTTGAGAGACTTCCACCAAGCGTAATTTGCGGCCTTTTTGTCCTTCTTGAACCACACGTTTCTCACCTTTTGGAAGATCCGCATTTGGACGTTCTAGGCGTTCAAAGTCCTTCTCTTCTGGCTCAATCACCAACTCTGGTTTGGTATGAACCAGATTCTTAACCCCTTCTTCAGGAATGGCTGAGCCTATAGGTGCTTTTGCGGATAGAGAAAGTTGATATACTTTTTCGAGCTTGCCATCTTCTGAGACAACCTTGACAAGAACCGGAGTATTGGCACTTTTAGCATCGATGACCGTAACGGCTGTTCCATTCTTGCCTTGTGCCGAAACGATTGGACGTTCTCCCTCATACTCTAGATGATAATCTGTCACATCTGGTTTAAAACCTTCTAGGTCTTTGCCATTCACTTGGATGGTGACGTCTGTTGTTGTCTGGGCCTCTTCTGTTGGAGCATAGGCGCTCAATTCAATGATTCCGATTCCTTTAAGACTTTCATCACGGACCATTCTTAAACGGATGGCTTTCGTTCTGGTTTCGTTGAAGCTGAGATTAGAGATATAACCAGGTTCAAAGGCATAATCCAAGCTGTAAGGAATTTCTTCCCAGTTAGAGGACTGGTTAAATGGATGTTCTGGAAGATTTTTCAAATTGCCGTAATCATCTGGGACATCAAAGTCTGGACCAATATAGCGTTCAAGAACCGTTTTCGTTGGCAGACCTGTTTCCTGGTCTGCAAAGAAGTCGACTGCTACTTTATTGACTAAGCGCTCGGTTACTTGACCATTTTTCTTGAAGATGAGACCAGCAAAGGCTTCTGTTTGATCCGGCTCTCTCTTCCAGTTGGTCCAGCGATAGTACTCGTTGTAGCCACCATCATTGATGTAATCGATATAATCGATTTGATTTGGATCGAGATCATTGGTTTCACTAGCAAATGCCCTGGTATCTTCTGCATTGTAGTCACGGTTCACAGAGAGGTTTTCTCCTGTCTTTTCTGACACCCGGACTGTCAGCTGAGCTGTCAGATCATAGCCGAGGACTTTTCCTTCTAACGTGAAGCTGCCTTCATGAGAAAGTGCATCAGCTGGGATAGCCTGCCAGTCCACCGTAAGTTCCTTGCGTTCGTAACCTGTGTCCCCTTTGAAGTAGACACCTACTGTAGATGGTAGAGCTAGATCTTGACCGACTTTCACAAAACGGCTGCCTGCTTCTACTGCTACTGGAGCAGCTTGTTTCAGTTTTTCCGCATCACTTGTGAGATGGAGGCGGTATTCTTGTAAGATAGTACCATCTTCTGCTTTATGGATGACACGGATTGGCTCACCTTCATGGACGCTTGGCACAACCGTTGCAAGACCGTGATGGCTGGCTGTCGCTTCCACTTGTGGATAAGCCCGATCACGCGCATCGATATAGTAATCGGTCACACTTGGGTTAACTCCTGGTAAAACCTCACCGTTGACACGAATGGTCACCTGGCTCTTTTCTTCTGCCGCCACCTTATTGGCAAAGATCTGAATCTCTGAAATAGAGCTTCCACGTTTGCCTTCTGGTGTCTTCATGCGGATCCGAACGGCATAGGTGTCGACTTTATCAAAACTGAAATGATTCATCTTGCCAGCTGCTACCGGTTCTTCAACGGTTAGGTTGCTGACTTCTTTCCAGTTAGCTGGATTGTTAAATGGATGGTCTGTTTCGTCTTTGACACGATTTGGATTGCTTGGAACTGTTGGGATTTGCTCCCCTGTATAGTACTCAATCACGTATTCACTTGGAACCCCAACGCCGTGGTCTTCATGGAAACCAACATGGAGGTTGTCCACTGCACGCTTGGTCAAGATACCAGAGTCCCCAAACAAGATTCCAACCGAATCTTCCGCATTGTCACGGCCCCAGTTGGTCCAACGGTTAGCTGGAGCATCGGTAAAGGAGATGACCTTGTCATTGACCTTAGCAACTGGATCCGCATCGTTAGAGTCACTTGCAAAAGCGAGTGGCAAGACAGATCCTGTCCATTGCTCTGCTACATTGGCTCCCTTGACTGTGGTGCTAGAAACACGAATATGAAGACGGGTTGGAAGGTTGGTTCCTTCTACACGGCCGGAGAGGACAACTTCTCCTTCTTGGGCCAAGAGTTGCGGATCGACCGCATCCCAGGCCACTTTCGCAGCATAGGTCTTGCCATTGGAGTGATAAGTCCGTACGCTTTCTGGAAGAGCTGGTTTTTCGCCGACTGGAGTGGTAGTGCTGACTTCTTCTACAGCGATAATGCCTTCAACAGTGACTTGAGCTTGGGCTTCTTTTTCCACACCCTCTACATGACCTGTAACTGTAAAGCTATGGTAATCCTTGACTTGATCTGCGGTCACAGCATCCCAAGTCACGTGTTTTTCTTTAGGGAATCCCTTGTCATACTCAACCAAGACGGTTTCTGGAAGAGCTGGCAACACGTTTCGATCGGTACTGATTCGTACAGGACGCACCTTGACAACTGTCTTTTCTTCAGGATTTGGCGTGATGGTAAAGGTTAATTCCCCTGTTTGTCCTTGGAAGCTAGCTTGTAAATGAACCAATCCTGCTTCCCGTAGTTCCAAACCTTTCTTGCTTGCGACCGCTTTTCCTTGGCTACCAGCTCTTGTCTTCACATCGATTTGATCTGCTTTGAGACTTGCCTGGCTACCATCTTGGTAATGGGCAATGACTTCAAGTGGTACCGTTTGGTCTTCCTTGAGTTCCTGTCCTTCTGGCAGACGCAATTCTAGGCGCTGGATCTGTGGACTTTCTTCTTGGAATTGGATAGCATAGGTCTGTACAGCTCCCGTATCCTTAGCGGTAACATAGATTTGAGCCTTCAAACCATTTTCACGGCTAGCTTGGAGGACCGTCACTTGAGCATTTTCTGCACTTGCTGTGACTTGACCTGGCTCTTGCCCATAAGCGAGGGAACGGAAAATGGTATGGTTGCCACTACCAAATTTTGGAAGAGCTACTCCATCTAGCTGAACCGTTGGTTTCTTAGCCTTGGCTACATCTCCTCCTGCAACCACTAGCGTCGCTTGGACGGTTTCCCCATTGCCTAGGAGACCTGTCGCCTTCAAGCGAGCACCTGGTGTGGACAACTGATCTTCTTGACCAGCTTCCAAGGTCCATTGATCAACTTCATAGCTAACTGTCCGGCCATCTGTGAAGACCAATTGCACAGTCTTATCCACTGTCGCTAGATCTGCTCCCTGTGGGATTTGTTTGATAACCGGAAGGACTTGCTCCACACCGATCACATCGACCAGAGCTTCGACCGTCCGTCCTTGAACATGACCTGTCACCCGGACTTGGCCAGCACGACTATAGTCTGCTGCATCCCATTCGACGGCTTCTTCTTGGGCCTTGCCATCACTATAAACAACAGATACGTGACTTGGAAGTTCAGGATTTTGTCCCAAGTACACTTGAGTTCGAACCGGTTCGACCCCCAAGACAGAGCGTTCTTCCTGGTCCTTCTTACCTGTAAAGAGGCTTACTTGGTCTGACTGCAAGCGGTCTGAGTCTGCATACAGAGTAAAGGCACCCGCCTGCTCAGTTGATTTGACAATGACCACTCCTTTGCCGTTAAAGGCCCGACGTTGCCATGAGCCATCTTCCTGCGCCTTGTAGCGTTCACGGCTAGCTTGTTCCCCGTTGTCGACACCGACAATTTGGCCCTGTCCATGCAGATGGAAATGCACCAAGTTATTGGCAGTTGGGACCACACGACCTTCTTCATCGACGATTTCATAGGTAATATAGGTCAGATCCTTGCCGTCTGCCGCAATGGCGTGTTCTTCTTTCAATAGACGAACACCGGCTGGCTTCCCAGCTGTTTCGATCTGATCGCGGGCAATCACTTCTCCTGCTTCGTTGCGGGCAATAGCTTCCACCTTACCTGGCACATAAGGAACCAACCATTCTAGATAGAGTTCATCCGGATTTGCCCCTTCTTGGTAGGTCCGGCCATCTGCTGTGGTCTTCTTGGTAAAGGTCTTGACTCCTTGTGATTCCCCATTGACAATCAATTCCACACTGTGGGCATTGGAGAAGGCACGAACAGGAATCCGACCTTCTTCATCCATGACACGATTGGCTAATTCTGGATTGTCCCAGTTCCAATGTGGTAAGAGATGAACCATTGGATGTTTCTCAGCCGATACCCATTGACTTTGGTAAAGGTAAAAATCATTCTTTGGAAGGCCGGCAGTATCGACAATACCGAAATAAGAACTTTTCACAGGTGTGTCATTTTGGTTGTGCCATGGTGTTGGCTCGCCGATATAGTCCGTACCTGTCCAGATAAATTGTCCTGCATAGCCGGCATAATCGCGGTCAAAGGTCCAAGAGGCTGTCGCTGTCCGACCCCAACCAACCCGGTCATTGCCATAGTCTGATTGTTCATAATGGCGGTCTTCTTGGTTGCTTCCGACCCACTCTCTTTCAGGATGGTAGTAAGAGCCCCGCGTCCGCGTTGCAGAAGAGGTTTCAGAACCATAAATGAGCCAGTTTGGATGTTTAGCGCGTAGGCTTTCATAGTTGGCCTCTGAGTAGTTAAATCCAACCGCATCGAGCTCTGCCGCTACCTTTTCATGTCCTCCTGATCCATCACCAAAGCGGAATTTATCAGCTCCCATGGTGACATAGCGAGTTGCATCCACTTCCTTGATGGTCTTGACCAGACGACGAACGGTTGCGACAGACTTATCAGATCCATCTGCTTCACCGACTTCGTTACCGATTGACCACATCACAATAGAAGGATTGTTCTTGCCTCGCTCTACCATGGTCCGAAGGTCATAGTCAGACCACTTATCCCCTTTTCGAGCTTCTGGATGCGTTGCATCCTTTTCAAAGAATCGACCGTAATCGTATTGTTTCTTGCCACCATACCAGGTATCAAAGGCTTCTTCTTGGACCATCAAGCCCAACTCAGCCGCAATTTGCAGGGTTTGTTCACTCGCTGGGTTGTGGGTCGTCCGGATGGCATTGACCCCCATGTCCTTCATCTGTTTGAGACGGCGGTATTCAGCCTTGTAATTTTCCTCAGCTCCGAGGGCCCCATGGTCATGGTGAAGGGAAACACCGTGGAATTTCGTAGCCACTCCGTTAAGGAAGAAGCCACCTTCCGGTGTCCAGTTGAGATAGCGATAACCAAAGCGTTCCTTTTGCACATCGACCAATTGCGAATCCCGATAGACCCGTGTATACAGAGTATAAAGGGCTGGGTTATTGGTTTTGACATCCCAGAGGGTTGGTTTTTCAACATGAAGGGTATGAGACAGGTTGATCTCTTGACCAGCCAAAACGGATTGCACTTCACTGCGCACCTTTTCACTGACCACTTGACCATTTTGATCGACGATTTCGTATTCCGCATACACACTGTGGGCTTGATCATCTTGGTTGACAATACGACTCTTCACAAGAGTATCAACTGCCCCATTCTGTTGTTCTTCTAATTTTGGACTAGTGATGGTGGTCCCATACTTAGCTACATGGACCTTATCCGTCACACTGAGTTTGACATCACGATAAATCCCACTTCCAGAATACCAACGACTACTTGGCTGTTGGTTGACCACATGAACCGCGATGGTGTTTTCACTTCCATCCGAATTCAAATAAGGGGTAATATCATAAGAAAAGGCATTGTAGCCATTTGGATAATGACCCACGAATTGTCCGTTTACATAGACTTTGGAATCCATGTAAACTCCACCAAATTCCAAGCGAACTTTCTTATCTAGATCTTTATCATCCAAACGGAAGGTCTTGCGATACCAAGCATCCCCACCGTTTAATTGTCCCCCTTCATTTTGAGCCGGAGAATTGTGATCGAAGTCAAAGAAGATTGACCAATCATGTGGCAAATCTAATTTTTTCCAGTTTTTGACATCCACCTGGCGACCTTCTGCACCAGGAGCTGCATTTAACTTGAAATACCAGTCCTTGTTAAAATCTCGTTCGCGATCTTGCACCATGTCCTCCGCTACTTGTTTTTGATCCTTCGCAGCCTCTTCAATAGCCCCAGCAGAACGTTCACTTGTTTGAGGTTCCACCTGTGGCTTTTCGATTTCGCTCTCATTTCTTTCAGGAGTAATCACAGCAGGTGCCTCTACGGTTGTTGAAGCTTTATCACTTGTCCCAACTTCTCCATTCGTCACCTCTGACGCCTCCCTTGTGGCTGTCATCTCCTCTTCTGTTACAGCTCTTCCTTCTTCTTCAGCTAAGACAGATGGAGCTCCCAAAAAAGATACACCGATTAATACAGAACAAGCTCCAACCGCGAGCTTGCGAATACTAAATACACTGCGCTTTTCAAAAAAAGACTTTCCCATATTTAACCTCCATTTAAACAATTAATATAGTAAGCGCTTTCAATGCTTTTGAAAATTGTACCGAATCTCACATTATAACTATACCAAATAATAAAGGTTAAACAAGGGATGTAATGGACAGTCTTTAGTTTGATCAAAAAGAACTATAATTTGTAGAGAATAGATAATATTCTTCGTTTTTTAATTCTGAAATACTAGATTTTCAACTTGAATAGTTGTGAATTTATATAAGATAAGGTAGAATGGAAAGGATGAATTGAAAGGATAACACATGAACTACATTATTACTTTTTTGATCTCCATGATTCCTCTGGTAGAACTTCGTGGAGCCGTTCCCTACGCCATATCTAGTGGAATTCCTCTTTGGCAAGCTCTCCTGATTGGGGTCATTGGCAACATGCTTCCTGTCCCTATTATCTTCTTTTTCGCTCGCCATATCCTGGAATGGGGGAAAGATAAGCCTGTTATCGGGAACTTTTTCACTTGGTGTCTCAACAAAGGCCATCGTGGAGGACAAAAATTAGAAGAAGCTGCAGGGGATAAGGGAATCTTTTGGGCCCTACTCTTGTTCGTCGGCATTCCCTTGCCAGGAACTGGAGCTTGGACTGGAACCCTCGCCGCCTCTATTCTAGATTGGGACTTCAAACGAAGTGTCCTTGCTGTTATGCTGGGAGTTGTCCTAGCAGGTCTCATCATGGGCTCTCTCTCGCTCCTCTTTGGACTAGATACCTTTGCGCATTAATCACAAAAAGGACTGAAACAGCTGTTTCAGTCCTTTTAGAATATAGACAAACTATTTTTACATGAAATAGCTAGATGATTTTTCAGATATATAACTTCTATTATTTTGGGTCACTGAAGCAGATTAAAAAACTTTCCGCTGTGAGAAAAGTGCCTGAAATACAATTTTTTTCAGGCACTCGGTAGTTTTGAAACTTTAGGTTCAAAACTAAGTCATGGAACTTCATAGAAGTTCGCTGACGTCCGTACTCACCTAAGGAAAGTTATTTAGATGACTTTATCTTGCAAAAAAGAGGTTTCCATCGAAACCTCTTTTTTTTTATTCTTAGTTGTTAAGAGCTGCTGCCATTGTAGCTGCAACTTCTGCTTCAAAGTCATTTGAAGCTTTTTCAATACCTTCACCAACTTCAAAGCGAACGAATTCAGCAACTGAAGCATTTACTGATTCAAGGTAAGCTTCCACTGTCTTGCTGTCATCCATGATGTAAACTTGTGCAAGAAGAGTGTAGGCTTGGTCAACTTTCGTGTTGTCCAAGAAGAAGCGATCCATTTTACCTGGAATGATTTTATCCCAGATTTTTTCTGGTTTGCCTTCTGCTGCCAATTCTGCTTTGATATCTTCTTCAGCTTGAGCAACCACTTCGTCAGTCAATTGAGCTTTAGAACCATACTTCAAGTGTGGAAGAGCTGGTTTACCAACCATTGCACGGCTTTCGTTGTCTTGGTCGATCACGTGGTTCAATTGTGCCAACTCATCTTTCACGAATTGCTCATCCAATTCTTTGTATGAAAGAACAGTTGGTTTCATTGCAGCGATGTGCATTGAGACTTGTTTAGCAAGTGCTTCGTCTCCACCTTCGACAACAGAGATAACACCGATACGTCCACCGTTGTGTTGGTATGCACCGAAGTGTTGTGCGTCTGTTTTTTCAAGCAAAGCAAAACGACGGAATGAGATTTTTTCTCCGATTGTAGCAGTTGCAGATACGTATGCTGCTTCAAGAGTTTCACCTGAAGGCATTGTCAAAGCAAGAGCTTCTTCGTTGTTAGCTGGTTTACCTTCAGCGATGACTTTCGCTGTTGCGTTTACCAACTCAACGAATTGAGCGTTTTTCGCAACGAAGTCAGTTTCAGCATTTACTTCAACTACTGCTGCAACGTTACCGTTCACATAAACACCAGTCAAACCTTCAGCGGCAACACGGTCAGCTTTCTTAGCTGCCTTAGCCATACCTTTTTCGCGAAGCAATTCGATTGCTTTTTCGATGTCACCTTCAACCTCAACCAAGGCTTTCTTAGCGTCCATGACACCAGCACCAGATTTTTCACGCAACTCTTTAACAAGTTTAGCTGTAATTTCTGCCATTTTGATTCTCCTATATTTTTTTAAAAATAGGAGAGCCGGGCTAAGCCCCGCCCTCCTAGGTAATTACGATTATGAATTAAGCGTTGTCGCCTTCTACAACTTCAACGATTTCTTCGATTGAATCTGCTTGAGTTTCAGTTGCTGCCAATTCAGCTTCAACTGATGCAACTGCATCTTCACCTTGACGTCCTTCGATAACAGCATCAGCCATTTTCGCAGTGATCAATTTAACAGCGCGGATAGCATCATCGTTAGCTGGGATGATTACATCGATATCGTCTGGGTCAGTGTTTGTGTCGACCATCGCTACAACTGGGATACCCAATTTCTTAGCTTCTTTAACAGCGATTTGCTCTTTGTGTGGATCCACAACATACATTACGTCTGGGATACGAGGCATATCTTCGATACCACCCAAGAATTTTTCAAGACGAGCGCGTTGTTTGTTAAGAAGTGCAACTTCTTTCTTAGGAAGAACGTCGAAGATTCCTTCTTCTTCCATGCGTTTGATTTCTTTCAAACGAGCGATACGTTTTTGGATTGTTCCCCAGTTAGTAAGGGTTCCACCCAACCAACGGTGGTTGATGTAGTATTGACCTGAACGAACAGCTTCTTCAGCAACAGCTTCAGCAGCTTGTTTCTTAGTACCAACAAACAATACAACTGCGTCGTTTGCAGCAGCATCACGCATAAAGTCATATGCTTGGTCAGCGTATTTTACAGTTTGTTGCAAGTCGATAACGTGGATTCCGTTACGCTCAGTGAAGATGTACTTAGCCATCTTAGGGTTCCAGCGACGAGTTTGGTGACCAAAGTGTACACCAGCCTCAAGAAGTTGTTTCATTGAAATTACTGCCATGAGTAAATTCTCCTTTTTGTTTTTTCTCCTCTCCCAGACGTCAGCTTGCAACACGACCACAAGGGCAACGGTGCCACAATGGTTCCGGGATGAGTATTTATTGCTTTACGCAACTTTATCAGTATAGCAGATTTAGAAGCTTTTTGCAAGTCATTTGAGAGAAATTCCTAGACTTTCCTGCTTTTCTTCAGGTCTTTTTTCTCCTTTCTTTATGTTTTTCTACACGATTCTCATTCTTTCCCTTTCATAAGCCTTTTGTCCGAAATTTTTTCTTGACCTTATCTGATTTTTAAGATAAAATAGAATATGTTGTGGCGGTATAGCCAAGTGGTAAGGCACGGCTCTGCAAAAGCTTGATCGTCGGTTCAAATCCGTCTACCGCCTTCACAAACAAATATCAATGAGCCCAACAATGGGCTTTTTTTAATACCATCACTTGATTGGACTGCACCATCGCTCCTTTGCGAGCGATTCTGTTATCCACTCATGAAAGGAAAAGATGATTATGAAAAAAGTTACCCTATATGCTCTCAGCATCCTCTCTTTGGCCATGCTGGCTGCTTGCCAACCTGCTGCACCAGAGACTCACCAAAGAAAGCCCCTTGTTAGCAGTTCTAAAAAAACCTCTAAAAGTTCTAAGAGTTCTAGAAGTTCATATTCTAAAAAGTCAACCATCAAAAAGGATTTTTCATCAGGCTTCGATAAGGATGATTCTTATAGCTCTTCAGATTCTAACACGCGCGAGGATCCTAACTATACAATGAGCTTGATGGACCAAGGAGAGTCACTGGAAGCCATCGGTGATATCCCTGAAATGCCAAAATGGGCTGCCTTCAAAGAAATTAAAGTGGAAATCCTCGTTGGTAATGAAGCCCTTGCCCCTACTACAAAAGATGAAGCGATCAGCAAGTTAGGTCCTACTGATTCCTCTTCTGGTAATGATGGTTACTGGCATGGAGATGGCTCTGCTATCTTAATTGATTTTAATGAAAAAGGTCAAGCCACTAACAAAATTGCCACCTTGCCTAACTCTAAAAAGGTTACGAATCTCAAGGATATTCAACCTGGAATGACAGCTAAAGAAGTCATTGAAAAACACGGCCGTCCAGAAACTGTTTTCGTCTTTGGCTACGCGACTATCTTTACTTGGAAAGGTGAAGACGGGAAAGACTACTCTGTCGGTTTTGACAAAGAAACAGTCTTCCAAGTCTCTGAACCTGCATAAAAATCTCTTTTCAACAAACACAAATCCTCCAAGACCAGTGTCTTGGAGGATTTCTTTCTATCAAGGGGAAGGCCCCTTTTTTCCTCTATTACAATTCTGCGATTTGATTGAGGTTGACTTCTGCCACAGTGTCATTTCCAAACATGGTGATGATCATTTTCACCTTGTTGTTATCGATTTCTGTGATCTTACCAGTGTAATCTGCAAAGGCCCCATCGATAATGCGTACAGTATCTCCAACCTTCACATCAATGTTGAAATCTTGAACTGTTTGTCCCATCGAAATCAAGATGTTGCGGATTTCGTCTTCCAAAAGTGGAGTTGGTTTTGAACGGTTCCCGTGTGATCCAACAAATCCAGTTACGTTTGGTGTGTTCCGAACGACAAACCAAGCTTCATCGGTCATGACCATTTCGACCAAGACATAACCCGGGAAGCGATTTTCTTCGATTTCTTTTGTCTTCCCGTTCTTCTCGATTTGCACAGTTTGAGTAGGAATTTCTACACGCAAGATGTTTTCCAACATGTTATATGTTTGTGCGCGTTGAAGAAGGTTTTCCTTCACTTTGTTTTCATATCCTGAGTAGGTCTGTAGGACAAACCAGCCTTTGTCAAAACTATCCATTTTTATTTCCTTTCTTATATACCAAAAGGTGATCGTTTCATCACGATACTAAAAAAAGCCTTCTGGCTCTTGTTTTCCTAGCTCCATTATAACATAAAACCAGAGAAAGCAAAGAAGTTTCTCTTGTTTTTCTTCACCAAGGCAAGAAAAAAGCATCCACATGGGACGCAGATTTGTTTCTTTTTTAGAACATATCGATTAGCTTTAAAATACCTTTAGCCACTACTTGGTCAAACAAATAAATCAAAGCTACAAAAAAAGCGGTGTACTCTATCACTGAGATAAAATTTTTCCATCTTTCCTTGCGATTTGGCCAAGTCGTGTTTTTAAGCAAGACAAAAATATCTTTAAAAAATTTCACAACATTCTCCTATCTGGTTTCTTTATGAATTGTATATTTACTACAATGTTTACAAAACTTATTAACTTCTAGACGTTTTGGTTTTGGCGTCGCACTCAACTTGATTGAGTAGTTGCGTGACCCACAAACCGTACACGCTAGACTTGCTTTTTTTAATGCCATAACGCCTCCATTCACACTATTATAGCAAGTTTTCCACTATTTGACAAGCTCTTCTACTCTAAGGGAGCGCATTTTATTTGGCTTTTCTCTATGATTTGATACAATATAGAGGATAAAGGAGAAATTATGAAAAGCGATCATCTGAAAGAAAGTAAAAACATTGAAGACCGTCGCGGGCAAAGTGGCGGGAGCTACTCATCTGGCCGGTCTGGTGGGAATTTAGGGGGTGGTATTTTACAGATCCTCCTCTCGCCTGGAAGCTTTAAGAGCAAACTGATCTTGATCCTCGTTCTCATCTTTTTGAGCGGGGGCGCTGGATTAAGCGGGCTCTTTGACCAGGGGCAGACCACACAGAACTACAACTCAGGACAAGTCACGCGCCAAAGTAATACCCAGGTGAGTGATGGAGATAGCAAATTCGTCAGTCAAGTCCTTGGAACCACTGAGGATTTCTGGGGGCAAACCTTCCAAAAAGACGGGCGGACCTATCACAAGCCCACCCTGGTTTTTTATACCGGCCAAACTCGTACTGGCTGTGGTGTAGGTCAAGCATCTGCAGGTCCCTTCTACTGTCCGACAGACCAAAAGATCTATTTGGATATCAGCTTCTACAAAGAGTTGACCACCAAATATAAGGCTAGCGGAGATTTTGCCATGGCTTATGTCATCGCTCACGAAGTCGGTCACCACATTCAAAACGAACTGGGGACTCTTCAAAGCTACCAGCAAGCCATCCGAGGAAAAAGCGAGACAGAAAAAAATGCCCTCAATGTCCGTTTGGAACTTCAAGCTGACTATTATGCGGGTATGTGGGCGCGCTATATTGAAGAGCAAGGGCTCATGGATACAGGCGATATTGAAGAAGCGCTTAATGCTGCACACGCCGTGGGAGATGATACCCTTCAAGAACAAGCCTATGGTTATTCCGTCCCTGATAGCTTCACCCACGGGACGTCTGAACAACGCATGCGCTGGTTCAAACGGGGCTACCAATACGGCGACTTTGAACACGGAGATACCTTCAGCGTCTCCGATGAAGACTTGTAATGAAACTAAAAACAAAAGCCTTTCAGATTATCATCTGAAAGGCTTTTTTGTTACCCTATCGACAGCTGTCTGAGCATCGAAAGGTATTGAAAAAATTCTTTTCATTCAACATCTTCTCAGAAACTTTCCTTAGGTGAGTACGGACGTCAGCGAACTTCGAAGAAGTTCCATGACTTATTAAGATACAAAGGGCGTCTGCGGATAAAGTCAAAATAGGAAGTTTGACGCAGAAT
>NZ_JVIQ01000048.1:0-18857 GCF_001072745.1 Streptococcus sp. 400_SSPC
TGCGTCTTGCTCGATAATCCAAAGACAATTGAGAGGCTAGGACTTTTGTCCCAGCCTCTTTTTGTATAATCTAGCAGTAATAGAAACAGGATAAAACAATAGTATAATACTATCCTATTGTTTTATCCTTTATAACCCTACCATTCAACCAGAGAATAGTAGGGTAAAAACTATCTGTATAAAGAATGAGTATAGTTCTATGAGTAAAATAAGAAGGTTCTCAAATTATTTGCTATTCAAAACTTTCTGTGCTATAATTTTCACAAAGGAAGAAAAAGTGTCGATACAAAATATGCCGTCATTATCAGTTTTTTAGGCAAAAATATGTGGGAATCTGACTGATGTGTTCATTTTTTAAATAGGCCTTAAAATAAAATGAACGTCTCATTCAGGAGCTTTCTTTACCTATATAAACTGGAAGAATGGTTGAATTACACTTATGCATAGGTTTTTTTCATCCTTTTTATTTATAATACTATCCTAATGGAGATTATTGATATGGATAAAAAATATAGATATGTAACTCGGGCTATCTTAGCCTCTGCTGTAGCAGTTCCAGTATTTGTCGCGTCGAATGTTCAGGCTGAGAGCTATAGTTGGAACACCAGTCGTTATATCTACAGTTACTATACTCCAAGTTATGGTTACAACAATTACAACTATAACTACGGCTATAACAACTATGATTATTACTATGGTTATAACAATTACGGCTATAATAATTACAATTATGGCTATAACTACGGTTATAATAACTGGAATAACTACTATGGCTATAACAATCTCACACATGATGAGAATTACATTTACTGGAATGGCAACCACTACTATCGCATGAGTGATGGAAGTTACCGGATCTATCGCAATGGGCAATGGCTACCGTTGACCAATCGTAACAACTCTAGAAATAATCTAGCCAACGATCCTCATTACCTTTACGAGAATGGTTACCATTACTATATATTAGATAATGGGGATTACTATTACTATCAAAATGGTAAGTGGGTATTTGTGAAGAATTCTAGCGAAACAGAAAATCCTGTAACGCCGGATACTCCAACCCCAACTCCAACCCCAACTCCAACCCCAACACCGGAGGAACCAAATCCGTCTGATAAACCAGATCAACCGGTGGAACCATCAGAACCAGCTACACCTGAAGATACAGGTAACTTGGTCTTTCCTGAGAATCCGCCATTTGTAGGCGCAGATGGTGAATTCGATCCATTCGCTCCAACTCCTGAGAATCCAGCTGAGCCGAAGCCAGAAGTTCCGGTTCAACCAGAAGTACCTGGTAATGACGGATTGGTAACAACTGACCAGCCAAGTGAAAACCAAATTCCACCATACGTTGAGACACCAACAGAAGGATTGGAACACCTTCCTTGGGCGCCAAATGGTCGTGTACCTAAGCTAGTCTACCCACCTGGTAAGCCTGGATCAGCTGCTTTGCGTAACGATAAGAACTATTACTTTGATGGGACAACTCATTACTACTATGTTCCATCTGATACAGAGGCTACAGGATATTCTGCATACTGGAAGTGGATTGATGGTAAATGGAAACTTCAAGGAATGACAGATCCAAATGACCCTGTCGTCGATCCAAAATTCCATGAAGATGCAAAAGATGACGAGTACGCTTATAGCGATCGTGACTCAAGTGTGAAACTATACTCTACCAATGTAGTAGAAACAGTCAAAGCTGGCCAACCGTTACCGTTCAAAAACGTCGAAGAATTTAAGAACTATGTCATTGAAAAAATGGATCCTAAGTTCATTGACAACGCGGGTTGGGATTGTAAAGTTGAGTGGGAAATCGAAGACCCTGAACTTTTTGAACAATCAAAAGATAATCCTTGGGCAAAAGATTATGTCTTGATTGCTAACTTGAAGAGTGGTGTCGACGAAAAAGAATACAAAGACGTTGAATTCGGCTATGTGAAATTCGTCTTCCGTGTGGAAGCGACAGACAATACCAACTATATTTCTTTAGATAAGGCCAAAGAAGCATTTGCTAAAATCAATGAACTAAGAAAAGCTCAAGGCTTGAAAGAATTGACTTGGTCTGATGATATCTACAACAATCTTTCTCTTCCGAAAGCAAACCAAATCTCAAGACAATATGATAGCACTGGATTTGTGGCTCGTCGTGAAGAAGACCCAGCAACTGTAGCAACGAAATGGTTCAACAGTGGCTTGCGTGAATTGTTACTAGATCCAAACGCAACTGAAGGAGCTGTAGCAGCAGTTGTGAATGGAGATGGTTACTATTACTGGGCTTATAATTATAAATAATGTTTCCTCTGGATAAACATCCCAGATTTCTTACAAGACATAAAAAAGGTATCCATGTGATACCTCAGCTTGAAGATAAAGTCTTCTAAAAAACTTTCCTTAGGTGAGTACGGACGTCAGCGAACTTCTAAGAAGTTCCATGACTTAGTTTTGAATCTAAGGCTTCAAAACTCCCGAGTGCTTGAAACGTAGTGTTTCAAGCACTTTTCTAACGGCGGAAAGTTTTAATCTTCTTAAATAGCACAATAAGTCATTTTTTTAAGTACTAGCTGTTTTATTTATAATAATAGTTTGTCTCCATTCAAAGGTATCCAAGTGATACCTTTTTTATTCTGTCAGAAATTTACTGCTGAGGTTTTTAGGAATTTGTTCAAGACTTAAGTAGCGATATGAAAAGAAAGTATAATGGACGATTTTAAAGAAATTGATAGAAAATGAAAGAAAATGATATTTAGTGCTTGACTTTGAAAGATAATAGAGTATAATAGTCCTTGAAATCGTTTCCGAAAGGAGGTTATATGTTAAAATCTGAACGAAAACATATCATTTTAGAAAAGGTTATCAAAGAGCGAATCGTCTCTATTGAGGATTTGGTTCAAGAGTTAAACTCTTCAGAATCAACGGTTCGGCGCGATTTAGATGAACTAGAAGCTGAGAATAAACTAAGACGAATTCACGGTGGGGCAGAAAGTCTCCATTCCTTGCAAGAAGAAGAAAGCAATAAAGATAAAGCAATCAAAAACGTTCAAGAAAAATCTGCCATTGCAAAAAAAGCCGCAGAATTGATTAAGGATTTTGAAGTTGTCTTTATCGATGCAGGGACCACCAATGAATTATTGGTTCATGAATTGGCCAATCCAACCGTTACAGTTGTGACCAATTCCATTCACCATGCAGCGAGTTTAGTTGAGAGAGATATTCCGACGGTCATCATCGGAGGGATGGTCAAGACGTCGACCGACGCTAGCATCGGAGGGATGGCCTTGAATCAAATCGGTCAGTTAAGTTTCGATCGAGCTTTTATTGGAATGAATGGTGTCGACCTGGAGTCGTACAGCACACCGGATCTTAAAGAGGGGGCTGTCAAACGGGCCATTTTAGAGAATGCAAAGACTACTTACATTCTTCTAGACTCGTCAAAACTTGGGCGGACATCTTTTGTTAAGGTAGCTCCGGTGAAGAGAGCAACCATCATTACCAATGCTTCAGATACGGAAATCCTTTCTAAATTAAAAGAAAAAACGGAGGTTATTGAGGTTTGATTTATACAGTTACATTAAATCCAGCGATTGATTACATCGTCCGTCTCGATCATGTAGAGACAGGGGCGGTCAACCGGATGGCTTCGGAAGATAAATTCGCCGGTGGTAAGGGAATCAATGTCAGTCGTGTCTTAAAGCGTCTTGATATCGAGAACACAGCGACTGGATTTATCGGTGGTTTCACCGGACGCTTCATTGAAGACGTACTGACTAGTGAAGCTATTTCAACCAACTTTGTGACAGTGGACCAAGATACACGGATCAATGTCAAGATCAAGGCCGATGAGGAAACAGAAATCAACGGGAATGGCCCAGAAGTGACGGAAGCTCAGTTTCAAGAATTGCTCAGCATCCTATCCAGCTTAACAGCAGATGATGTAGTAGTCTTTGCAGGGTCTGCTCCATCTTCGCTTGGGAATGCGGTTTACAAAAAATTGATCGCAGCAACTCGTGCAACAGGTGCGCAAGTGGTTTGCGACTTTGAAGGGCAAACCTTGATTGATTCCTTGGAGTTCAATCCCCAATTGGTTAAACCAAACAACCATGAGTTGGGAGCTATTTTTGGTGTTACCTTGACAGAGTTGCCAGAAATTGAACGCTACGCCAAAGAAATCTTGGCCAAGGGCGCACAAAACGTCATTATTTCCATGGCGGGTGATGGTGCTCTTCTGGTAAGTCCTAGCGGCACTTACTTCGCAAAACCAATCAAGGGTCAAGTGAAGAATTCTGTCGGGGCTGGAGATTCCATGGTGGCAGGTTTCACTGGGAAACTCGCAACAACAGGAGATGTCATCGAAGCCTTCAAATGGGGTGTGGCTTGTGGCACAGCAACCACCTTCTCAGATGATTTGGCGACAGCTGACTATATTAAAGAAACTTATGAAAAAGTAGAGGTAGAAAAACTATGAAAATTCAAGACGTTTTAAATAAAAACGTGATGTTGTTTGACCTTCAGGCAACAGATAAAGAGGGCGTGATCAATGAGATGGTCCAATCGCTCGTTGATAATGGTGTGGTGACAGATTTTGAAACCTTTAAAACTGGAATCATGAACCGGGAAGCACAAACTTCAACTGGTTTGGGTGATGGAATTGCTATGCCTCACAGCAAAAACGAAGCTGTCAAAGAAGCAACAGTCTTGTTCGCAAAATCAAATAAGGGTGTGGACTATGCATCGCTTGATGGACAACCAACAGACTTGTTCTTCATGATCGCCGCACCAGAAGGAGCAAATGACACTCACTTGGCAGCCCTTGCTGAATTGTCTAAATACTTGATGAAACCAGGATTTGCGGACAAACTTCGCCAAGCCAGCACACCTGATCAAGTGATCGCAGCCTTTGATGCAGAAGAGCAAGAAGCTGCAGCTGAAGAAGCGAAAAAAGCAGAAGCAGTCAAAGAAGCAGCTTCATCTGAAAAACCGCTCATTGTTGCTGTTACAGCATGTACAACTGGTATCGCCCACACTTACATGGCAGAAGAAGCCCTCATCAAAAAAGGTGAAGAAATGGGTGTAACAGTCCGCGTTGAAACCAACGGGGCATCTGGTGTCGGCAACCGCTTGACAGCTGAAGAAATTGCAAAAGCTGAAGGAGTCATTATTGCAGCGGATAAAGCAGTTGAAACCGCTCGTTTTGATGGCAAAAAATTGATCTCTAAACCAGTCGCTGCTGGTATCCGTCAGACAGAAGAATTGATCCAAACCATCTTGGACGGCAAAGCAGATGTCTTCCACGCTGAAAATGCTGCACAAGCTAGCGCAAGCCAAGAAAAATTGAGCTTGGGTGGAGCCTTCTACAAACACTTGATGAGTGGGGTTTCTCAAATGCTTCCATTCGTTATCGGTGGTGGTATCTTGATTGCCCTTGCCTTCTTGATCGACCAAATTCTTGGAGTGCCTCAAGATCAATTGTCTCAACTTGGTTCATACCATGAATTAGCAGCTCAATTCAAAACAATCGGTGGAGCGGCCTTTGGCTTCATGCTTCCTGTACTTGCAGGTTACATCGGATTCTCAATCGCTGAAAAACCTGGTTTTGTAGCAGGCTTTATCGCTGGATCTATTGCTAGCTCAGGGTCAGCATTTGGAAATATCGCCTACGGCGCTGCTAAAGGTGAGTTGCCAGGTGCAGTATCATCTGGTTTCCTTGGTGCCTTAGTTGGTGGTTTCTTAGCAGGTGGAGTGATTCTTGTTCTTCGTAAAGCTCTAGCAGGTCTTCCTCGTTCTCTTGATGGTATCCGTTCAATCCTTCTCTTGCCATTGCTTGGTGTCGGTTTGACAGGATTCTTGATGTTCCTCATCAATATTCCAATGGCTGCTATCAATACTGGTCTTAACAACTTCCTTTCAAGCTTGTCAGGTAGCTCAGCTGTCCTTCTTGGACTACTCGTCGGTGGTATGATGGCTGTCGATATGGGTGGACCAGTGAATAAAGCCGCTTATGTCTTCGCTACAGGTACACTTGCTGAATCTGTTGCTTCAGGTGGTTCTATTGTTATGGCGGCCGTTATGGCAGCTGGTATGGTTCCTCCATTAGCAGTATTCGTAGCAACAGTCTTGTTCAAAGATAAATTCACACAAGAAGAACGCGATTCTGGTTTGACAAACATTGTTATGGGTCTTTCCTTCATCACAGAAGGTGCCATTCCTTTCGGTGCTGCTGACCCAGCTCGTGCCATCCCTAGCTTCATTGCAGGTTCAGCATTGACAGGTGCCCTTGTTGGTCTTGCAGGCTTGAAACTTATGGCTCCTCACGGAGGAATCTTCGTTATCGCCCTTACTTCAAATCCACTTCTTTACATCTTGTTCGTATTGATTGGTGCAGTCGTAAGTGGTATCTTGTTCGGATTGCTTCGCAAACCTAAAAACTAATCATGACGAAAAGGCCGGGATTTTCCCAGCCTTTTTCTTCTTTCTTTGATAGAAAACAGTGTGAAAAGACATGGTTCTGCAATAGAATCTTGATTTAATTTATGGTATAATTTTCACAACGCTTATTTTTAGGAGAACAAGTATGGATATCCAACGTGAAAAAGAATTCGTCAGCCAGTATCATTATGATGCTCGTAACTTTGAATGGGAAAAAGAAAACGGAACTCCCGAGACAAAAGTAGACGTCAACTTTCAATTGATTCAACGCGATACAGAGTTAAAGACAACCTCTTTAATCGTTATTTTGACCTATATGATTGTCTTTGATGGCTTTGTCATCAGCGGGACCATTACCCAAATCAACCACATTCACAATCGTTTAGTCGGTGAGCCAAGCGAATTCAGCAAAGAAGAAGTGGAAGAACTTGCCCGTCCCTGCTTGAATATGCTGAACCGTTTGACCTATGAAGTTACTGAAATCGCCCTTGATTTACCAGGGATTAATTTGGAGTTTTAATGCATGAAATTAGCAGTCATCACAGATTCTTCTGCCTATCTATCAGATGAATCAAGAGGACACGATAATTTATTTGTCCTAGATATTCCAGTTGTCATTGATGGAGTATCTTACGTAGAAGGTAAAAACCTGACAGCAGAAGAATTCTATCAAAAGATGGAAGCTTCGTCTGAGCTTCCGAAAACCAGCCAACCTAGTATCGCGGAATTAGAAGAACTCTTACCGCAACTAGAGGCTAAAGGCTATACCCATGTTTTAGGGATTTTCCTTTCTTCTGGTATTTCTGGTTTCTATCAGAATATCCAGTATATGAAAGATGAATTCCCAAATCTGACCATCACTTTTCCAGATTCTAAGATTACCAGCGCCCCTCTTGGGTGGATGGCTGAAGAAGCAGTTAAATGGGCTGATGAAGGCTGTTCTTTTGATGAAATTCTAGCCAACATCCAAACCCAAATCGATGGGACTTCTGCCTACATCATGGTCGATGACCTCAATCATTTGGTCAAAGGGGGTCGTCTCTCAAATGGAGCGGCGATTCTAGGGAATCTCCTCAGCATCAAGCCCATTCTCTATTTTAACGAGGAAGGTGTGATAGAGGTATACGAGAAAGTCCGTACCGAGAAAAAAGCCATCAAACGCTTAGCTGAGATTGTCAAAGAAGGAGCAGCAGGTAAAGAGTACCAAATCATCATTATTCACGGGAATGCTCTTGATAAAGCAGAAACGCTTCGTGATATCCTTCATCAAGAAGGTTTTGCTGGTGAGATTCCATTTGCGACTTTTGGCAGTGTCATTGGTACACACTTAGGAAATCACAGCGTTGCTATCAGTTTTGTACCAAAAGTATAAGGAGTAAACATGCCAATTAAAGTAGTGATTGCAGGTTTTAAAGGGAGAATGGGCCAAGCGGCTTATCACATGGTGTTAGAAGACCCCGAGCTTGAACTAGTTGGCTTGGTTGATCCCCATGCTTCTGAAAACGAGCTAGCAGGTGTTCCGGTTTTTCATGACAAAGAAGGTGTTTTGTCGCTGGATGCGGATGTGTGGATTGACTTCACCATCCCTAAAGTTGCTTATGAACATACCCGCTTTGCTTTGGAGCATGGATTAGCGCCTGTGGTTGGGACAACTGGATTTACAACAGAAGAAATCACTGACTTGATAGAATTGTCTCGTGAAAAGAATCTTGGAGGTCTCATCGCGCCAAATTTTGCTATTGGAGCAGTCTTGCTCATGCAATTTGCAGCGCAGGCAGCTAAGTATTTCCCGAATGTAGAGATTATCGAGTTGCATCATGATAAGAAAAAGGATGCACCGAGTGGGACTGCTGTGAAGACAGCTGAGTTGATCAGTCAGGTCCGTCAACCACAAGAGCAGGGAGCGCCAGATGAAGAAGAGAGCCTTCCAGGTGCTCGCGGTGCTAACTACCAAGGCATGCACATCCATTCGGTTCGTTTGCCTGGTCTGGTAGCCCATCAAGAAGTGATTTTCGGTAGTCAAGGAGAAGGATTGACCTTACGCCACGATTCCTACGATCGGGTGTCCTTCATGACAGGGGTCAATCTAGGAGTAAAAGAAGTAGTCAAGCGTCATGAGCTTGTCTATGGTTTAGAACATCTATTATGAGATTAAAAAAACTGCCTTCTGAATTTCAGGAGGCTTTGCCAATATTAGAAAAGATTCGAAAAGCTGGATATGAAGCTTATTTTGTCGGGGGCTCTGTACGGGATGCCATTTTAGGTCGGCCCATCCACGATGTCGATATCGCTTCCTCCTCTTACCCGGAAGAGACCAAGGCTATTTTCGAGCGGACCATTGATGTCGGGATTGAACACGGGACGGTCCTGGTTCTTGAAAATCATCAAGAATATGAAATTACCACCTTTCGAACAGAGGATGTCTACGTCGACTTTCGAAGACCCAGTGCAGTTAATTTTGTCCGTTCCTTAGAAGAAGATCTCAAGCGTCGCGATTTTACCGTCAATGCCTTTGCCTTGAGTGAAGAAGGGGAAATTATTGACCTCTTCGATGGACTGGAAGATTTGGGAAATCGCATCCTAAGAGCTGTTGGTGTGGCGACAGAACGCTTTAACGAAGATGCTCTTCGGATCATGCGTGGTTTTCGCTTTCAGGCCAGTCTTGGGTTTGACCTAGAAGAAGAGACTTTTAAGGCCATGACAGATTGCGCTCCCTTGTTGGAGAAAATTTCTGTTGAACGCGTCTTTATTGAGCTGGATAAGCTCCTCTTAGCTCCTTTTTGGCGCAAGGGATTGGAAGGTGTGATTGCTAGCAAAAGCTATCAGTACCTTCCCCTCTTACAAAATAGCCAATCGTCCCTAGAGAAACTGTTCCAGCTGTCCATGGATTATACCTTTACGAGTTCCGAGCAAGCTTGGGCTGCCTTACTCTTGACCCTAGACGAGAATAAGGTCTCTGCTTTTTTCAAGAAATGGAAAACCTCTCGTGACTTCGCTAAGAAGGTGGAGCAGTTGGTTGAAATCTACCGTTTGCGTGAAAAGGCTAGTTTAAATCGTCGGGATGTCTATCGCTATGACCGTAGCCTTCTCTTGTCAGCGGAAGAACTGCGTCAGGCTCATGGGTTGCCCGTAGATTTCCAAATCATCGAAGAATTGTATGATTCTCTAGCTATTCATGACAAGCACGAAATCGTGGTCAATGGTGGTATGTTGATGAAGGAATACGGCTTAAAACCAGGTCCAGGCCTGGGACAAGTGCTTTCTGCTATCGAATGGGCCATTGTAGATGGCGAATTAGAGAATGACAAACAAGCCATTGGTGATTTTTTGAGCCGCTATCTTGAAGCCAAGAAGGGGGAAGCATGAGCGATTTTATTGTTGAAAAACTAACCAAGTCCGTCGGGGATAAGACGGTCTTTAAAGATATTTCTTTTATCATTCATGAGCTGGATCGGATTGGACTAATCGGGGTCAATGGGACAGGGAAAACGACTCTCTTAGATGTTTTGTCTGGTCGTGCAGGCTATGATGGAGATCGTTCCCCTTTTTCTGCTAAGAATGATTATAAGATTGGTTATCTGACCCAAGAACCTCAATTTGATGATAATAAGACGGTCCTCGATACAGTCTTGTCAGAGGATGTGAAAGAGCTCCAATTGATTCGTCAATATGAGTTGTTGACGAGCCAGTACGATGAGAGCCAGCAAGCGAAACTGGAAAAAGTCATGGCGGAGATGGACTCTCTCAATGCTTGGGAAATCGAAAGCCAAGTCAAAACTGTCCTGACCAAGCTGGGGATTCAAGATTTATCTGCTAAGGTGGGGAGTTTGTCTGGTGGACTGCGGCGCCGTGTCCAGCTAGCACAGGTTCTCTTGGGAGACCATGATTTGTTGCTGTTAGATGAGCCGACAAACCATCTGGATATTGATACCATCGAATGGTTGACCAATTTCTTGAAGAACTCTAAGAAAACTGTACTTTTCATCACCCATGACCGTTATTTCTTGGATAATATTTCAACTCGTATTTTCGAATTGGATCGCGGCGGTCTAATCGAATACCAAGGAAATTATCAGGATTACGTTCGCTTAAAAGCTGAGCAGGACGAACGGGATGCGGCTCTACTTCACAAGAAGCAACAACTCTATAAGCAAGAATTGACCTGGATGCGTCGCCAACCGCAGGCGCGTGCTACTAAGCAACAGGCTCGGATCAATCGTTTCCACGACCTCAAAAAGGACCTATCTCACCAGGCTACAGAAACAGATCTGGAAATGTCCTTTGAAACCAGTCGAATCGGTAAGAAAGTCATTGAATTTCAAGATGTCGATTTCGCCTATGATCAAGGACCGATTCTGCAGCAGTTTAATCTTTTGGTTCAAAACAAAGATCGGATTGGAATTGTGGGAGATAATGGTGTTGGAAAGTCAACCTTGCTCAACCTCATTGCTGGGAAACTTCAACCGACTGCTGGGAAGGTCATTATCGGAGAAACGGTACAGATTGCCTACTTCTCCCAGCAGATTGAAGGCTTGGACGAAAGCAAGCGGATGATCAACTTCCTGCAAGAAGTAGCGGAAGAAGTCAAGACCAGCGCAGGGTCTACATCAATTGCCGAATTGTTGGAGCAATTTCTCTTCCCTCGTTCGACCCACGGCACCTTGATTGAAAAACTTTCTGGTGGTGAGAAGAAACGGCTCTATCTCTTGAAGCTCCTTATTGAAAAACCAAATGTCTTGCTCTTAGACGAGCCGACCAATGATTTGGATATCGCGACCTTGACAGTGTTAGAGAATTTCCTACAAGGATTCGGCGGTCCGGTCATCACGGTTAGTCACGACCGTTATTTCCTAGACAAGGTTGCTTCAAAAATTTTAGCTTTTGAAAATGGTGGCATTCGTGAGTTTTTCGGCAACTATACCGACTATCTAGATGAGAAAAAGTTTGAGCTAGAAATGGTTGCTGAAAGTAGCAAGCCTGAAAAAGAAAAGGTAGTCAAAGTCCGAGAAGAAAAGAAACGGATGAGCTACCAGGAAAAGCAGGAGTGGGCGACTATTGAGAGTGAGATCGAAGAGATTGAAAACAAGATTGCAACCATCGAGGCTGAGATGAATGAGAATGGTTCTGACTTTGGTAAGTTGGCCAGTCTCCAACGTCAGATGGATGAAGAAAACGAGATGCTCTTAGCCAAGTACGAACGGTATGAGTACTTGAGTGAGCTGGCAGAAAACTAAAGGAGGAAGGATGCACCATATTAGTAAATACAGTCTTTTGCTGTCATCATTTTTATTTTGTGGCATTGGCTTTGTTCTCTTTGTAAATCCAATCGAAAAAATTGCCACCTTTAGTTGGTTGATTTCTCTGGGCTTTTTCTTGATTTCGGTTTCGCGTTTGTCGCGTTACTACCGTCTACGGACTCAAGCGACCTTGTCAGATCCTTATTTATTCCAGAGTGCTGTCTCGCTGGTCTTTGCAGTCTATCTCTTGCTATATGGCTACAAGACCTTGCCAATCGTCTTTCCGATCACACTCGGTATTTGGCTTTTATATAAGTCTGCCTTGAGTTTACGTAAGGCTCACTATCTTTCTAAGCGTTCTGAAGAATTATCCAAGAAGTTTACTTTTTGGGGGCTCATTCAACTGTTTACAGGATTGTTTCTCATTATCAGTCCACTATCGATTAGTATCTTCCTCTTGCATATTTTAGGATTATTCTTCTTCGTAATTGGCGTTCAATCCTTGAGACTCTTTTTGAAACTTCATAACGAAGAGTAAAGAACTCCTGTCTGTGTTTTTGCAGACAGGTTCTTTTTTTGTAAATGAAATTGAGAGAATTCTTGAAAAACAATTGAAACCCTTTTCACATTTTGGTATACTAGTGTCAAGAGAATAGGAACAAAGGAGTATAAAATGTCCAAAAAAATTATTGGTATTGACTTAGGTGGAACATCAGTCAAATTTGCCATTTTGACGCAAGAAGGAGAGATTCAAGAGAAGTGGTCTATCAAGACCAACATCCTCGACGAAGGAAGTCACATCGTTCCTGATATCATAGCTTCCATCAAACACCGTTTGGAATTGTTGAACTTATCAGCAGAAGATTTTATTGGAATCGGGATGGGATCCCCTGGCGCGGTGGATCGTTTTGAAGGAACGGTTGTTGGAGCATATAACCTCAACTGGAAAACTGTACAGCCTATCAAGAAGGATATCGAGTCTGCCTTGGGAATTCCTTTCTTCATCGATAATGATGCCAACGTAGCTGCCCTTGGTGAACGTTGGAAAGGGGCTGGTGAAAACCAACCGGATGTCGTCTTCATGACACTTGGAACTGGTGTTGGTGGCGGTATCGTGGCAGAAGGAAAACTCTTGCACGGTGCTGGTGGTGTTGCTGGTGAACTTGGCCATATCACAGTTGATTTTGATCGCCCATTTGATTGTACCTGCGGTAAGAAAGGTTGCTTGGAAACAGTAGCTTCAGCGACTGGTATTGTCAATTTAACCCGCCGTTATGCTGATGAATACGCAGGAGATGCAACCTTGAAACGTCTCATTGATGATGGTGAAGAAGTTACAGCTAAGACAGTCTTTGATCTTGCTAAAGATGGAGATGAGTTGGCCTTGATTGTCTACCGTCATTTCTCTCAATACCTCGGTATTGCTTGTGCCAACATCGCTAGTGTCTTGAACCCAGCTAACATTGTCATCGGTGGTGGTGTATCAGCAGCAGGCCAATTCCTCTTAGATGGGGTTCAAAAGGTCTTTGATGGAAATACCTTCCCACAAGTCCGTACGTCAACCCAATTGGTGCTTGCTAATCTTGGAAATGATGCAGGAGTTATTGGAGCTGCATCACTTGTCCTACAATAGATTTTATTTGAAAGAGATCCAAACCGAATCATTTGGACCTCTTTTCTTTTATCCTGTGTTATAATGTAGGTATTACAGTATTTAAGGAGATTGAATGACAAAAGCAGATATCCTTTTTAAAGAAAATATTCGAAGAATTATGGAAGAAGGCGTCTGGTCTGAGCAAGCTCGGCCCAAGTACAAGGATGGCACAACAGCCAATTCCAAGTACATCACGGGAGCTTTTATGGAGTTTGATCTGGCCAAGGGCGAGTTTCCGATTACGACCCTTCGTCCTATTGCCATCAAGTCGGCTATCAAGGAGATGCTCTGGATCTACCAGGATCAGTCTAATAGTTTGGAGCTTCTAAATGATAAGTATCAGGTCCGCTACTGGAATGATTGGGAAGTGGGAGACACAGGAACGATTGGTGAACGCTATGGCGCTGTCGTTAAAAAGCATGACATCATCAACAAGATACTCAAACAGCTGGAAGCCAATCCCTGGAATCGACGCAATATTATTTCTCTCTGGGATTACCAAGCATTTGAAGAGTCGGAAGGGCTCTTGCCTTGTGCTTTTCAAACCATGTTTGATGTGCGTCGTGTCGATGGGGAAATCTATCTGGATGCAACTTTGACCCAACGTTCAAATGATATGCTAGTGGCGCACCATATCAACGCCATGCAGTATGTAGCCCTTCAGATGATGATCGCCAAGCACTTTGGCTGGAAGGTTGGCAAGTTCTTTTATTTCATTAACAACCTTCACATCTATGATAACCAATTTGATCAAGCGGAAGAGTTACTTAGACGACAGCCTTCGGACTGCCAACCTCACTTGGTTTTAAATGTGCCAGATGGTACCAATTTCTTTGAGATCAAAGCTGAGGATTTTGTACTGGAGGACTATGATCCTGTCAAACCTCAATTGAAGTTTGATTTGGCTATATAGAGATTATTGTTAGTTGAAAAAATAGGAAGATCGTTTGTTATTTTTAAAATAATGATTCGTACTTCCTATTATTTTAATTTAATGATTAGTAATATCGTCAAATTTTAAAAAATTGATCAATTTTTGAGACATTATATTTTGAATAGTTAAATTAATTTGATAGAATTGATAAGGTTAGGCATTAGCCGTAAAAATATAAATATAAGTTTTAAAATTTTTTGGAGGAATTTAAGTGAGTAAGGATTTATTCAATGATCGTATTAGCAGATTTTCAATTCGAAAATTGAATGTCGGAGTATGCTCGGTTCTTTTAGGAACGCTAGTGATGGTTGGGACAGCTTCAAGCGTCGCAGCTGATGAAAACACCGAGAACCAAGTAGGGGTTGCAACGAAAGAAGAAGCAGGCCAACCTGCGATTACAACTGAAGCAACTTCTTCAACAACAAGTGAAGTTTCAACTTCAGCTACAACATACCAAGCTGAAGCTCCTGTAACTGCTACAGAAACAGCCCCTGTTGAAGAGAAGGCTCCAGTAGCAACTCCTGCAGTGGCAGAAGGAACAACAAACCCAAGTAATAAGGGAACAGAAGGAACAGCAACTAAAAATAAAGAAACAGTTTCTGCAGCTGTAGTAGCACCTGCGCCAGAAACACCAGCTGTTCCAGTAGCAACCCCTGATGTTCGCCGTCGTAGTCGTCGTGCTCTTGGTGATGCCAATGATCCTAACTTGATCGCGGATGATGTTGAAGATGCAACTTCAACTCCAAAAGTTGAAAAACCTGGTTTTACAACAGACCTTGACGCAAAATCTTTAACTAGCCAGATTACATGGTTGGACTTTGGTGATGTAGCCAACTGGACAGGAGCAAAAAAAGTCATTGTTCCTAAAAATGACGCATTTCCTAATAAAGATTTACAAGAAAAACTAGCACTTCAAGTTGGGGCTACTTATACCAAGGAAATCATGCCTGGCTATGTAGTCACTGTAAAAGTCAAATCCTTGAAACCTTTCCAAGCGACTGAAATCTATAAAAAACGGATGGAAGAGCAAGGGGCTACAGAAGCTGAAAAAGCAACCTATGATCCAAATGCAAAAAATGGATATGTAAAGGGTGTTACTTCAACAGGTGCTCGACAAGCTTTTAACAATGGTGAGGAAGCCGACGTTGTCGCTGATGCTCAAAATCAATGGACTGAAATTAAACACGAAAATGTTGATACCAAAACCAAGCAGACTACTATGGGTTCAGCTTTGAATGGTGGAAATATTGGAGTTCAGTTTGAAATTTCTGCAACCTTCCGTGGTAAGAAAGTTAAGCCAGCTATTGTCATGGCCGATGGTGAGTCTGCTAACCCTGGTGAATTTGTTATGTTCACTACCAACGGAGAAGGTTGGCAGCACCTTGGGGAATGGAAAAAAACTAGTAGACCGGCCACCTCTGTACCTTATGTTCCACAAGATACAGAGAACCTTTTGGGACCTAACCCTAAATACAAAAATATAAACCTAAATTCACTTCGTAATTCTACTGAAGTTGGACCAGAAAAGAAACCAGTAGCATGGAAATACTTTGGAAATCCTGACAAAGTTACGGGTGGTCTAGGAACCGGTATTTTTGGACCAAACCTATCTGCAGGGAATAACACAGTTCCACTCGTGATGACTCGTGGGGCATCTGAAGTGGGACTTTACATCGCTTCAAGTGGTAAACAGTCTGCTATGCTAGGATTCTTCCCACTTGATGAAGGAGATGCTCCTGAGTCATATGGCAAGGCAGTCCATACCATTGCAACTGTAGACGGTGTTACGGGAGCTAAAGTAAATCAACCGTATCTTGGTAACGTTAGCCCAGATATGGATGAGAATACAACTCTCGACTGGTTCGGTGATGATAAGGCAACTACGGCCGATGAAGGAATTGATCAATTGCTTCCAGATGATCTCAAAGGGACAACCAATGAGATGATCCAGATGGACCGTACCAAACCAGGCAACTACAAGATGTCAATTGAGGCTCATACGGATGGAGCTTCAGAAGCACATATCTATGGATGGGTAGACTTTAACCAAAATGGTAAATTTGATGAAGATGAACGCTCAAATCTCGCTACAATCACACAAGATGGTACTGTTGAGTTGACCTTTGCAAACAGCAAGACTTACATCGACCCAAGCGTTAAAGAGTTAGGTGCTCGTGTTCGTATCGCTAAGAAAGCGAAAGAGATCGAAAGCCCAACTGGCATGGCCTTCTCAGGTGAAGTAGAAGACTTCAAGACTCAAATCACCCACCCACCAAAAGGAGAATTTAAGGATACAAGTGGACCTCAAGGTACAAAACAGACAGCAACTGTGGCCTTTACAGCACGTGGAGAACGCAAGTTTGAACGTAATTCTACTGCTGTTATTGATGAAACTGTAGCACCATACATCGTAGATAAAGATGGCAATCGTGCAACTCTAAACGCAGAAGGTTACTACGTCGTTCAAGGACAAGGTAAGTACAAGATTACTGCTAAGGGTAAAGATGTAGACGTTGAGTTTATTCCTGAGGATAACTTCCTAGGAACTGCTGATGGTATCTCTATCCGTCGCTCAGACAATAATGGCTATGATACTGGTTGGTCAACAAAATTCCCTGATAGCGAACCTAATGTGAATGGCCAATTAAATACTATGGATGGTCAATATGTTCCAACTGTAACACCGATTGACATTGAAGGAGTTGACAAGACTTCTAAAGATATTCAAGGTGCAACTCAAAAAGAAACACCGACCTTTAACACAACTGCGACTAACTCAAATGGTGACAAGATTGCAATCACTCCAAGTGCAGAATATCCTGCTAAGTTGGTAGATCCAGCTACAGGTCGCACGATTGATGAGCCATCTGTAACAGTTGAAGGGGAAGGGACATACACGATCAATCCTTCAACGGGTGAAGTAACCTTCACTCCAGATCCAAGCTTTACTGGTACAGCCAAAGGTGTGGATGTTACATTGTCAGCGCCAGTTGGTCGAAACAAAGATGGTAAGATCCAACAGGAGTACATCAAGACTGCTACAGCTAAATACACACCAACGGTTACTCCAATCACAGTGACTCCTACAGACAAGGTTTCTGTGGATGTTCAAAACGTTCCTCAAACACAAACTCCTACATTTGAGTTGAGCAACGACAAGACTGCTGAAATCACAAGCAAGAAATTGGTGGATCCCGCAACTGGTCAACCAACTGATGAAACAACAGTGACAGTAGCAGGTGAAGGTAGCTATACTATCGACCCAATGACTGGAGCAGTAACATTTACGCCAGAAAAAGACTTTGTTGGTACTGCAAAAGGCGTAACTGTTCAGGCAACTGCTACTATTACAAATGCTAATGGTAAGACTGCAACCATTACTTCAGATGCGACCTACACACCAACTGTTGTGCCAGCAGTTCCAACTGCAAACCCTGCAACTTCTAAAGATATCCAAGGTGCAATACAAATAGGGACACCAACCTTTGCAGGAACTACTGTTCAAGTAAATGGTGAAGATAAAACTATTACCATTAAAGACAATAGCTACACATTGCTAGATAAAGATGGTAACGAAGTTTCAAGCACACCAGCCTTTGCTGAAGATGGTACAACTGAAATTGGTACTTTCTCTATTGATCCAGTAACAGGGCAAGTAACCTTCACACCAACAGACAAATCATACACTGGTAAAGTAACCCCAGCTAAGGTTCAAGCTGAAAGTTCAAACGGTATCAAGGTGGATACAACTTACACACCAGAAATCGTTCCAGTAACCCCAACAGCAACACCAGCAGAAACTATAAATGTTCAAGGTGCCACTCAAACTGGTAAACCAGAATTTAAAGGTGGAACTGCTGATATTGATGGTGTTGAAAAGACAGTAGCCATTAACGAAGCTGTTCCTGCTAAATTTGATGATGGTACAACAAGTAAGAAGGTTGAAGGAGTAGGTACTTACACAGTAGCTCCAGATGGAACAGTTACATTTGTACCAGAAAAATCATTTGTTGGTAAAGCACCAGCAGTAACAGTGGTTCGTGAAGACATAAACGGAACAAAAGCTTCTGCAACATACACACCAACAGTAACTCCGGTAACTCCAACAGCAACTCCAGCTGAATCAGTAGCTCCTCAAGGTGTTGTTCAAACTGGTACTGTAACCTTCACAGAAGGTGATCCAGTTGCGCCAATCGACAAAGATACGATTACCCTTCTTGACGAAAATGGTCAACCAGCAGCTTCAGTAGATGCTAAGTCACCAGACGGCAAGGTTATCGGTACATTCACAGTTGATAAAGCAACAGGTGTTGTAACCTTCACCCCAACAGATAAGACCTATTCAGGTGATGTTGTTGCCGTTAAGGTTCAAGCTAAGGATGCCAACGGTACCCCAGCTGAAACAACATACACACCTAAGATTACTCCGGTTGTTCCAACAGCAGAAGATGTAACTTCAAAAGACAAACAAGGCCAAACCCAAACAGGTAAGCCTAAGTTTACAGAAGGCAATCCAAACATTCCAATGGATGATGATACGCCAGCTACATTTGAAGATGGTTCAACGACTAAGACAATTCCAGGTGAAGGAACCTACACAGTA
>NZ_JVIQ01000049.1:0-73623 GCF_001072745.1 Streptococcus sp. 400_SSPC
TGCGGAGGTGGGACGACGAAATCGAATTCTAACGAATTACCGATTTCTGTCCCACTCTCTTTTGTTTTTCGTCCTCTTTTTTTCAAAAAATCCCCTTGCCCAACTCGGTCCTAAGAATGATTTCCATTCTGTTCTGGCTTTTTCAAGGGAGTTTTGCTCTCAAATATGGTAAAATAGTAACGAAATATACTAGTAGATATCAAATTAAAAGAGGTTATTTATGACAATCGGTATTGATAAGATTGGATTTGCGACCAGCCAGTATGTCTTGCGCTTAAGTGAGCTAGCGGCTGCTCGAAATACTGATCCAGAAAAACTCAGTAAAGGGCTCTTATTGAAAGAACTAAGTATTGCCCCTATTACAGAGGATATCGTCACACTTGGAGCAAGTGCCAGCCATAGTATTTTAACCGAAGAAGAAAAAGAAGAAATTGATATGGTTATCCTGGCGACCGAGTCAGGAATTGATCAGAGTAAGGCTGCTGCTGTTTTCGTTCACGGTCTCCTAGGAATCCAACCCTTTGCTCGGAGCTTTGAAATGAAGGAAGCCTGCTATGCTGCAACGGCCGCTTTGGACTATGCTAAACTTCATGTTGAAAAGTTCCCACAGAGCAAGGTCTTGGTCATTGCAAGCGATATTGCAAAATATGGGATCGACACCCCTGGAGAGCCGACTCAAGGAGCTGGATCTGTCGCTATGCTGGTGACGCAGAACCCACGTATCCTAGCCTTTAATGATGATAATGTTGCTCAAACCCGAGATGTCATGGATTTCTGGCGTCCCAACTACTCCAGCACACCCTTTGTCAATGGGATTTATTCGACCCAACAGTACTTGGATTGTCTGAAAACAACTTGGATAGAGTATCAAAAACGGACTGGTTTGACCTTGGATGATTTTGCGGCGGTCTGCTTCCACCTTCCTTATCCCAAGCTCGCCCTCAAGGGCTTAAAAAAGATTCTTGACAAGAGTCTTTCTCCTGAGAAACAAGCCCAATTGCAATACAATTTTGAACAATCCATTCTCTACAGCCAAAAGGTTGGGAATATCTATACAGGTTCCCTCTTCCTAGGTTTGCTTTCTCTCCTAGAAAACCAACCTCAATTGGCTGCTGGCGACCGAATCGCCCTCTATGGATATGGAAGTGGTGCGGTAGCGGAGATTTTTAGTGCTCACTTGGTCGAAGGATTTGAGAAAATGCTCCATCCAAACCGTATGGCAGAATTGGATCAGCGAAAAGCTCTTACGATTGCCGAATATGAGAGAATCTTCTTCGAAGACGCACAATTAGATGCTGAAGGCAATCAAACCTTCCAAGGTTACCAAGATCAAACCTATGCCTTATCAGAAATCAACGAACACCAACGAACCTATGTAAAGGTAGAACACCATGGTTAAATTAACTGGTTTTTCAAAAGCAAGTCCAGCAGAGCGCATCGAAAAACTGGCTCAGGCCGGACTCCTTTCAGAAGAAAGTCTACAAACAGTAAGGGACAATGAAACATTGCCCCTTTCTCTTGCCAATGAAATGGTCGAAAACGTCCTCGGCACCTTGGCTTTACCCTTTGGTCTAGCTCCTGGCTTCCAGGTAGATGGTCAGGAAATCCAAGTCCCAATGGTGACGGAAGAACCCTCTGTCATCGCTGCTGCTTCTTACGCTGCTGGACTAATCAAGCGCTCAGGTGGGTTTCAGACCCAGGTTCACAAGCGTCAAATGATCGGTCAAGTAGCTCTTTATGACGTTAGCCATAAAGAAAAGGCCAGTCAGGCGATTGCAGAAGCTAAAGAAGAACTGCTCCAACTGGCCAATCAAGCCTATCCTTCCATCGTTAAACGGGGAGGTGGGGCACGAGATCTCTGGACAGAGGTGAAAGGTGACTTTCTCATTTGCTACCTATCCGTTGATCCAAAAGAGGCCATGGGGGCTAATATGCTCAACACTATGTTGGAAGCCCTGGTCGACCCTTTAGAAGATTTATCCGAGGGGCAGGGATTAATGGCTATTCTGTCTAACCTAGCGACAGATGCCCTGGTCACGGTAAGCTGTCACATAGACTACCGCTTCCTCAGTCGCGATTCCAAGGAAGCTGCTGAAATTGCTCAGAAAATAGCTCTGGCCAGTCAATTGGCGGCTGTTGATCCTTATCGAGCAGCCACTCACAACAAGGGAATTTTCAATGGCATTGATGCTGTCGTCTTGGCAACTGGGAATGACTGGCGGGCGATTGAAGCGGGTGGCCATACCTATGCTAGTCGAACAGGACAAGCTCAAGGACTATCTAACTGGATGGATCATCCAGAACACCAAGTCCTAGAAGGTCAACTGACCCTTCCCATGCCTATCGCTACCAAGGGAGGCTCCATCGGACTCAATCCAAGTGTCCAAGTGGCTCATGAACTACTTGGAAATCCCGACGCCCAGACTCTTGCACGGATTATTGTGTCCGTTGGCCTAGCTCAAAACTTTGCTGCGCTTAAGGCCTTGGTCAGCACCGGTATTCAACATGGGCATATGAAACTCCAGGCTAAGTCACTCGCCCTACTTGCTGGAGCTACTCCGTCAGAGGTGGCTCCGGTGGTGCAAGCATTGCTAGAGGACAAACCCTTTAACCTGGAAAAAGTCCAAGCTGTTTTAGAGGAAATTCGTCAAAGTAAGTAAAAAATCCTTCCGTGTAAACGGAGGGATTTTTGCTAGTTTCTTCAAGTTAATCATGGATGGAAGAGATTTGTTTGTGTCCTTCTTTTACTCGGCCATAGAGAAGATAGGGAACCTTTCTTAAATCGGCAATTGTCTGACAAGAAAGGGCACACATGATTAGGCGTAAATCCTCTTTCCAATCATTGACTTGGGCGATGACCTCGTCAATCGGCTTTGTCTCTACCAGTTCTAAGATGATCCGAGAAAGACCGACCCCCTTGGCTCCTAAAACGAGTGCCTTGATCATATCCAAGGGATGACGAACGCCACCTGAGGCGAGAACCTCGACCTGATCCATCAGTGGTTGAGCCCCAAGTAGGGCTTGGACCGTTGTTTGTCCCCAGTCATTGAGATAGGAGCGATTGCCTCCCCGACGGTTTTCGATATAGGCAAAACTGGTCCCACCTCTACCAGAAATATCAACTGTCCTGACACCTAGTTCGATGGCTCTTTGGATAGTTCCGGCATCCATACCAAAACCGACCTCTTTTAGCACCAAGGGCACTGGAAGTTGCTTTGCATAACCTGCTAAATGGCCTTGCCAGTTTCTAAAGCTTCGTTCCCCTTCGGGCATGAGAAGCTCCTGCATGAGGTTGACATGGAGTTGGAGAAAGAGGGGCTGGGTCTCCTCAATCGTCTGTATGCCCAATTCAAGCGGTTTGTCAATCCCGATATTGGTCGCAAAGAGTAGGTCCGGATGAAGGTCCTTGACTCGATAGGAGCTATCCTGAGGATCCCTCAAAGCTGCACTATAAGAACCTGTCACAAAGAGAATACCACAGGCTTCTGCCACCTGGGCCAACTTCCGATTGATTTCTCCCCCCTTGGCACTGCCACCTGTCATGGCATTGATATAAAAAGGGTAGTCCCAATCACGACCCGCAAAATGAGTCGTCAAGTCCACCTCATCTAAATCGATAGTTGGTAAAGAGGAATGAATCAACTCAACCTCATCAAAGCTATTGTAACCCGGAGTTTGTTCCAAGGCCAAGCGAATATGTTCATCCTTTCGGTTGGTCGTCATACTCTCCCATCCTTTCTGAATATAATAAATCAATCCCTGCTTCTTGCCAGCGTCTGACGATTTCTTGGGCAGCAGCCTCCTCAAATGCGAGGGCGATTCCACAATCTCCTCCTCCAGCGCCACTGGATTTTGCAATGACCTTTAACCCCTCTTCTGCCCTCTTTAATTGGGCTAGTTTTTTGGTATAAATTACCTCATTAAGAGATAGAAGTAAGTCACTAGCCCGACCGATAGAGGACCAGGCTAAGTCTCTGTCTGCTTCTTGAAAGGCCACTAAGAGGTCTTGTACAGCCTGCTCAGTACCCTTTAAAAAGACTGGGCCAATAGCCGAACGAACGCGGTTAATCAAGTCCCTTGAAATAGCAGGTTCTTGGGTCCAACCCACTAAAAAAGTATAGGACAACTGAGGGGCAAGAGGCTGGATTTCATATCCCCAATCAAGGACTAAGATCTGGTTTAAATCCTGATCTTGTAATTGCTCAGCCAACGCCCGTCTGTCAAAAGAGCGGTAGCTAACCAAGCCTTCATAGGCAATACAAGCTAGGTCTCCCATTGACCCATTGTCACCACGCTGAATCAAGACCAAACAGGCCAAACGAAAGAGCAAGTCTGCAGGCAGGGGGAAATCATAAAGAGCTGCCATGGCTTTGAGGGTCAACAAGACCACACTGCCACTAGAGCCAATTCCGAATTTCTTACCCTCTCGCTCAAATTTCCCCCCAATACGTAAATCAAAGGGAGAAATCGCTACTCCTTGTGACTGGAGGTAGGCGTTCATCAGATGCACGGTTTCTTGGATCAATGCATAGTCCGTATTCGGAGTCAAATCAACCGCAAAGGGAAACATGTCCGACTGAATCCGATAAGTAGATGCTGGTTGGATTTCTGCCTGCATGTAAATAGGGATAAACTGAATGATGGCTGTTTGTCCAGGAGTTAAGATAGAATATTCCCCAGCGACATACAGCTTCCCACCTGCACGAACTTCTTTCTTAATCTTCATGGGATAAATCCTTGGTCTTGGAGACAATGATACGGTAGTCTTGTTCAAAAAGTGGAACCAATTGGTCCAGATCCTCTTCTAGACAGAGAACCTTCACATTCGGACCTGCATCCATGGTGAAGTAGCAACGTTTCCCTTCTTCACGAAGAGAGCGCACGAACTCCATGGCCTCATAGCTCTTATCCGTCAGATAGGAAAAGGCTGGACTTGCAGTCTTGGTTGTAGAATGCATGAGAAGAGCATTCCGTTCGGTCAATTCCCCTACTTTTTCAAAATCATTGTCCTTCAGGTAACCCAGCATATCTTGGTAATCCCGGGCTGACTGGCGGATCCATTCTTGGAAATTGGTAGAGGTTTCCGTGCACCGTTTCATCCCTTCCCGACTAGAAAGAATTTTTTGTTGGTCGTTTAACACTAGCATGATCATAGCCAGTTTGAGGTCCGTTTCCACCTGGTAGATTGCTCCAGTATCCTTGTCCCAAGCCGCTAAAGGGCCAAAGAAAGAACGAGAAGACGAACCGGAGGCAAACTTAGCCGCTTGAGCTTGTTCTGCCTGCGTCATTCCCAGTTGGTAATAGCGATTGCAGGCTTTTACCAAGGCAGATAAGCCACTGGAACTAGAAGAAAGTCCTGCAGCTGTCGGCATGTTGTTGCTGGTATCAACCCGCACAAAGCCTGTCTCTCCTTCTGGTTTAAAGCGGTCGATGACTGCTCCAATCTTGGCCTGCTCCGCTTCATTTTGGAAGACCCCATCAATAAAGAAGGCATGGGACTTGGCTTCAGGCCCCAAAGGACTAAGTCGAGTCTCCGTATACATATTTTCCAAGGTCAAGGAAATGGAACTAGTTGATGGCACCATGGCTTCACTGTTTTCCTTGCCCCAATACTTAATAATGGCGATATTGGCATATGATTTCACGCTTACAGGCTTTCGATCCATAACTCCTCCACTCCTTTATTTCTTAGTTCTTTTGCGATTATCTCTGCATGTTCCTGGTCTGCAGCAAGGGCAATGATACAGCCACCGAGCCCACCACCACTCATCTTGGCTCCCAAGGCTCCACTCCCTAAGGCTAGTTCCACCAATTGATCCGCTTCTGGACAACTCACTCCCACTGCTTGCAAATGATGATGGCAGTCTGTTAAGATGCGTCCCAAGGTGAAAGCATCTTTTTGAGCAAGAGCTTTTTCTGCGTACTCAGTTAGAAGTCCAATTTCATGGAAACTAGCGAGGGCTGCTGTTCCCAACTCCTTGACCTTCTGAATGGCTTCTTTGGTATGGCCATGGATACCTGTATCTGCAATGACCAGCTTGGCACCCAAATTAACCTCTAATTCACTGAAGCCGACATTTCGAATGAATTTAATCGGCTGATCGCTGAGACAGGTCTTGGCATCCAGCCCACTTGGATTCACATGGGCAATCATTTCCGCTCGATTAACCAAGATTTCCAAAGTCTCTTGACTCAAATCTCGCCCAAAGTAATCAAAGACTGCTCGAATTGCCGCAATACTGACAGCAGCCGAGGACCCCATCCCCCGCTGGGACGGAATCATGGAGTCAATCCGGCAAGCGATAGCCGCCTCCTCAATCCCCAAATGCTCTAAAGAAGCGTAAACGGCCATAGATAAGCTATCATTCTCAAAAAGGACCCACGGACGCTCCGCAGGTACAATCTGACAAGTGACCTGAATGTTAAGGAGGGGCAAGGCAATGGCTGGATAGCCATAAACAACCGCATGCTCTCCTATTAAAATAATCTTGCTATGTGCTTGTCCGACACCTATCGATCTAGTCATATGTCTCTCAGTTATCTTCGTTCTTTCTGCTATAGATTGCTTAATACAATCCTCTCTCCTTCCATTTTAATATAAAAAAAGAAAAAAAGCGATGGCTAAACCACGCTTCTTTCTCCGTCTTAGGAAGGATTTTTTCCGGTTCCTTCCATTTCTCTTTTGATGAGCTCCATGAGTTGATTCCGATCCAGGATCCATTGGGCCCGCTCATCTTTTTCATAGGTCCGATTGGATAGGAAAATAGCTGCCAATTGGAGCTTGCGATTATAGAGAAGGAAGGTTCCTGTATAACCTGTATGGTCCAACCAGTCTCCTTCCAGATTCCAGGCCAGAGAGCGCATCTTCCCTTTTTCTAAAGCATAGTTCTGCGATAAAATCTCTGCAAAAGGATCCTGTAAGTAATGCTCCAGGAAAATTTCCATATCTCTAATGGTCGAAAACAGACCTGCACTTCCGGCATGGACTCCCAGTACACGCGCTTTCGGATCATGGACGACACCAGCTGGAACGCCACGAAGGGTTGGCACCGCTTGAGAAACCGGGCCAAAAGTAGTCTCCTTCATTTGCCAAGGTGCAAAGACTTGCTCCTGAAAAATCTGGGCCAAATCCTGACCATACCACTTCTCCAGAAGAAAGCCCAACAAAAGAAAATTGACATCTGTATAGTGGAACTGGCGATTGTCCTTGAGCTTCAAACGGTGCAGGGCTTCTTTTAAGCCCTCAGCATCCAAGTCATCTCGTCTAGGGATGAAAGGATCCAGCCCAGAAGTATGGGTTAAAAGCTGACGGATGGTCACCTCTGCCTGCTCCATATCCGGATAGTGAGAAGCTAAGGGACGATCGATATCAATTTGCCCTTGTCGGACCAGAAAAGCAAGAACCGTTCCAACTCCGACGACCTTACTCACACTGGCTAAATCATAGGTCAAGCCAGGAATAACTGGCTCTTGCTTGTCTGGATCAGCTAGTCCCAAGTAATACTCCTGCCAGCTTCCTTTCTGATAGAGCGCAAGAGAGGCACCTGGGTAGATGCCTGCTCCTATTTGCTCTTGAATTTTTTGGATGATTTTTTCCATTTTTCTTCACTCATTTCAATCAGCCAAAGACTTGCTTAGGCTTCGAACCACCATTCAATCTTGCTTGGATCCTCAACCAAGACAAATTGTTGCCTTTTTGGTACAAAAGTCACCTGATCTCCAAAGCAAGAGGCCACTTCACTTGCTACAAATGGCTCTAAAATGACCTTGACCTGACAAAGGTCCCAAGTCTGTCCATTTGCTAGTGTAAGGTCCGGACCATCTGATGCTTCTAACTCTAAATAATCTTCTAAGCCAGGTAGTTGTTGATAGAAAGCTGTAGAAGTCTCTACATTAGGTACTCGAAGCACCATCTTTTCTACGAAAAACTCCGTCAAGGTTGTAAACTCTTCATTCGCTTGAAAATCTGGAACTTCCTCAATTTCAGTTAAACTGCCCACTTGCTCTTCCGCATGGAGCAAGATACGATCTCCTTCTGGCGAAAGGGCTTCAAAGGCATAGCCATTTTTTCCTTTAAAGAGGCGATCAACTTGATGTCCACGAGCCAGAAGCCACTCAATTTCTTGTGGGTTGGTCACGCGAATCTTTAAGCAAGCCAGGCGTTTTGGGCCCTCCACCTTGCGGGTTCTCATACTAGGGGATTCCTCTAAATAGAGGCGATCTGTCTTCGATTGATCTCCAAGGGATAATAAAGCCCCATCTTCCAACAGGGTTTTCATTCCTAAGACCTTTTCAAAAAATTCTTGATTGACATTTCGATTGTTTGTTTTTAATACAGGTGAAATACTACTAATCTTATTTATGCACATAATTCCTCCAAGTCTTTTATATTTTAAAAGATTTTCTTTTTTTTTACAAGAAATCTTGTGCAAAAAAGACAGATTTTTCAAAAATAAAAATCTGTCTTTCTTTTTTTAGTATACTGTTCGTGTATGGACCCGCCCGTTTGGAGCTTCAAATTCGTATTCTAAGTAATCCTGATAGGTCCCTGGTGCAATCACTCCACGCACATCTAATACAGCCGTTCCTGCCTGTCCCACAATGGAATCTGCTAACAGGCAGCAATTAGTAGACAGAACAAAGTAAGATTTAAAACGCGAAGAAGTAAATTTATATAGCTCAGCCCCTAAATCATATTTCAATTTGTAAGCGTAGGTCGGCTGACCGTCTTCCAGTAACCTCCTAGGTGGATCCCAAGGTTCTAACAACTGATCAATTTCAGCTAGACGCTTCTCTACTGCCTGATTCTCTTCTTCGGTAAGGGATAGGCTGTAGCCAAACAGCGTCTTTTGACTCTCTTTTTTACATAGTTCGATGTATGGTTCCTTATCCACTTTAAACAGTACGCCATCCCCAATCGTCCCAAATAGACGCTCTGAAAAGGGATCGTAACTTCCGTAAGAAATGACCTTCCCCTGATAACAAATATCTACATGCCCAATCGCTCCAAATAAGTTGCTGTCAGAAGTATGAACCAAAATTTCTAATTCCCTTGCCTCTTCTTCTTTTTTCACCAATCGATAAGGGCCTGTGTGTCCCGCCGAGCTCCCTTTTTGAAGAAACTGGTTAAACCGTTTTAACTCCTTAGCAGGGATAAAGGCTGCAAAGATAACCGGTAGGCTAATACGAAAGCGACGTTTTAACTCTTGGCCTTGTTGGTCTTTGTCAAATAAAATACCATCTCGAATATTAGAAATCCCCAACAAGACCAGATAAGCCCCCAAGAGGATAAATTGGAAGTGCCCATCTGAACCAGGTTCCAAGACAGTTGCTAGACCAAGCCCACCGTTTAAAAGCGCATCCCATAAATAGAGCCAGCCTCCTTTTACCCGATTGGCCTTATAAAGCCAAAATGTGATCCCATAGACAATGGCACTCCCCAACTGATATGCCCCTAAACAAATCACAACTAAGTTTACGGGCAGACTACTCAGTCGATTCAACCAGATCAACGCAAGTGAAAGAAAAATAAACCAAATAGAGTGGCTATAGGAAATAGACTTGCTACGTAACAAAAAGCGAAGAAGAAAGCTTCCTAGTCCATCAACTAAAAAGTAAATGGCTAATAGATCCAAGGAAAATTTGGTGAAACCAACGCCGTTTCGAAAAATGAGAATCCCAAAAATGACGGCAAGAACCCCAAACAATAAGGTCCGTCTTCTTGCAACTTGTTCAAAAGATATTTTTTTCAATATTCCTTCTCCTTATAGACGAAAGGTCTTTAGACAAATACTATTTTATCAAGTATAATATAAAAAGTAAAGAACAAAGAAACTGATAAAAGGAGCAGTCTATGAAATACAATCAATATAGCTATCTATCTGTTGACCAAAAAGACATTCTTAAGGAACTAAAAGAAATTGGGTTTGACCTTCCCACCCACCTCCCAGAAAAAGAACTGTTTGAATGGTTTGTCCGCAAGGTTTACTTCACCTATAAAGATACAGATTATCCCCTCTCTAACCTAGTGGTGGATTCTAAAACAGACTTTTTAACGTATATCCAATCTGACTGCGAATGGTCTCCGAACATTTTTTACACAGTAGCCCTCCAATTACTCGGTTTCCGCTATTTTATTGATTTTGAAGATACGGATAGCTTCTTGAAAGAAGTCCAATTTCCGATTGAGTATGGAAACTTGGTAGAAAACCTCTACCACCTCCTCAATACTCGAACAGTCAAAGGGAATTTACTAATTGAGCAGTTGGTCAGCGATGGCTTGATTCCTGAAGACAATCGCTACCACTTTTTCAACGGAAAAAGTCTAGCTACCTTTAACTGCCATGATGTGATCCGTGAGGTGGTCTATGTAGAAAGTCGAATTGATAGCGATCAGGATGGTCTTCCAGATTTGGTCAAGGTCAATATTATTCGCCCACGCTATGAAGGAAAAATTCCAGCCGTCATGACTGCTAGCCCTTATCACCAAGGAACCAATGACAAGGCTAGCGACAAGGCGCTCTATAATATGAATGTGGACCTCGAGGTCAAAGAACCTCATACCATCCAAGTAGAAGAACCTCAATTAGAATTGGTGGATCCTGTCGGTTCAGCTCAACTAGTCTCTGAGGCTGAAGAAACCCTCACTCATATCAACTCCAGTTATACCCTCAATGACTACCTACTCGCTCGTGGCTTTGCCAATCTCTACGTCTCCGGTCTTGGAACCAAGGATTCCCAAGGCTTGATGACCAACGGGGATTATCGCCAAATCGAGGCCTATAAAAATGTCATCGACTGGCTCAACGGACGCTGTCGTGCCTTCACAGACCACAGTCGCCAACGCCAAATCAAGGCTGATTGGTCTAATGGCAAGGTTGCTACGACAGGCTTGTCCTACCTAGGGACCATGTCCAATGGACTGGCTACCACAGGTGTCGATGGCCTAGAAGTTATCATCGCAGAAGCCGGTATCTCTTCTTGGTACAACTACTATCGCGAAAACGGACTCGTGACGAGTCCTGGTGGCTATCCTGGAGAGGATTTTGATTCACTCGCTGAATTGACCTATTCACGTGCCCTTCGGGCTGGAGACTATCTCCGCCACCATGCAGCCCATGTCGCTGATTTGGAAGAGGTTAAGAAGCAATTGGATCGCAAAACAGGTGACTACAACCAATTCTGGCACGACCGCAACTATCTCCTTCAGGCAGACAAAGTCAAGGCAGAGGTCGTCTTCACTCATGGTTCCCAAGACTGGAACGTGAAGCCCCTCCATGTTTACCAAATGTTCCAAGCCCTTCCAGCCAACATCAAGAAACACCTCTTCTACCACAATGGAGCCCATGTCTATCTCAACAACTGGCAGTCCATTGACTTCCGTGAGAGTATGAATGCCCTCCTCTCTAAAAAATTACTGGGCTATGATTCAAGTTATGAATTGCCAACCGTCATCTGGCAGGACAATACAGGAGAGCAAAGTTGGACCTCATTGGAAGACTTTGGCAATCAAACAGCACAGCGGGCCTTCCCACTCGGAGATGGTGAGAAAGTCATCCAAAACCGCTATGCGACAGAAGACTATGAGCGCTATGGCAAGGCCTATCCGACCTTCTTAACCGACCTCTACCAAGATAAGGCCCAACAAGTGACCATTGATCTTCCGATCGAAGAAGACCTGCACCTCAACGGAAAAGCTCGCCTTCACCTGCGACTCCAATCTAGCACAAACAAAGGCCTGCTTTCAGCCCAACTCATGGAGCTAGGAAGCAAGAAATACCTCCAACCCTATCCAGCTGTCCTATCCGTCCGCACCCTTGATAACGGTCGCTACCATATGCTAGACAATTTGACCGAGTTGCCATTTAAGGAAACTAGCCAACGAGTGATTACAAAAGGGTATCTCAACCTTCAAAACCGTCATGACCTCTTAGAGGTTGAGGCCGTGACGCCAGGGGAATGGATGGAACTCGACTTTGAACTCCAACCAACCATCTACAAACTGGAGAAAGGCACTACTCTTCGTCTCGTCCTTTATACAACTGATTTTGAGATCACCGTCCGCGACCAAACGGACTACCAACTCACCATTGATCTGGCCAACTCCAGCTTAACCCTTCCTGAGATGGATTAAGGAATTTCATGCTTTTTCCTTGTCGTCCCTTCCCTTGCTTGATTTGACAGCCTTGCCTACTTATGATAATATCTAAGAGAGTATTTCATAGAAAAAGAGTTTAGAGGATATTATGGCTATCGAAAAAACAGTCAGCGAAATTGCTGAAATTCTAGGAGTTAGTCGCCAAGCGGTCAATAACCGTGTCAAGGCCCTAGATCCTGAAGATACAGAAAAAAATGATAAGGGAGTTACCGTCGTAACCCGTAGTGGCTTGATTAAGCTAGAAGAAATCTACAAAAAGACCATCTTTGAAGACGAGCCTGTCAGCGATGATGTGAAACAGCGTGAATTGATGGAAATTTTGGTAGATGAAAAAAATGCCGAGATCGTTCGTCTCTACGAACAACTAAAAGCAAAAGACGACCAGCTAAAATCCAAAGATGAGCAATTAGCTAAAAAGGATGAGCAGTTGCGTGTCAAAGATGTTCAGATTGCTGAAAAAGACAAACAGCTCGACCAACAACAACAGCTAACCCTTCAGGCTATGAATGACCGCGAAACATTGAAATTAGAATTAGATCAAGCCAATGAAAAGGTTCAAGAACAAGAGAGTAAAGGCTTCTGGAGACGCGTCTTTGGTCGCTAAAAACTGACTTCGGTCAGTTTTTTCTATGCCTTTGCCTCCCCTCAATAATTAGAAAATCCAAAAACACCCAATAGATGAAGGAGTTCCCTTGAAAGAATTAAGCCACTATGTCTCCTTTGATTTAGAATTTAATCAATTTGAAGGAAAGTACCACATTATCCAAGTTTCTGCTGTCCGCTTTGCAGATGGCCAAGAAGTTGCCCACTATGATTCCTATGCCTATACGGATAAACCACTAAAGAGCTTTATCAATGGCCTCACCGGGATCACATCTGATAAAATCCTCCAAGCTCCCCCACTCGAGCAAGTTCTAGAGGAGTTTCGAGATTTTGTTGCAGATAGTCCCCTCATTGGATACAATGCCATCAAGAGTGACCTCCCTATCCTAGCGGAAAATGGGCTAGAGTTCACAGACCAATATGCTGTTGATGTCTTTGAGGAAGCTTCTAAACGCCGGCCTTCTGACCTCCATGGGATCAAAAACTTGCAGCTCCATACAGTTGCTCAGTTTTTAGGAGTAGCTGGAAAATCGCATGATAGTCTAGAAGATGCCCGGATGACTGCCCTTGTTTATGAAGCCTTTCTCGAATCAGACCGGGCCCGGCAACTCCTAACCGAACAAGAATCCTTTTCTACCTCTCCTTTTGGTGGATTGGACCTCTCCAATTTTTTTAACGACTAAAAAAACCTCTATCATCTGATAGAGGTTTTCTCTGTATGCTTAGAATGGTAATTTACCAGCAAAAGCTCCCAATTTTTTCTTGGTTGCTGCATCAATTTCTTCGATGGCCGCATTGATAGCTTGAACAGTCATATCAGAAAGAGTTTCTGTATCTTCTGGGTCCACAACTGCCGGGTTAAATTCGATGGATACCACCTTTTTATCACCTGTCAAGGTAGCGACGACCAAGTCCTGAGCAGACTTACCAACAAATTGAGAAGCAGCCAATTCTGCCTGACTTTGTTCCATTTGTTTCTGAAGCTTTTGTGCTTGCTTCATCATATTTTGCATATTCATCATAAGATTTTCTACATTCCTTTCGTATCAAGGGGTTAGGACCTCTTGTTTAATGGTTACTGCCCACTTCTGCCCATTTTCTGACAAGATGGGGACTTCTCTCCTATTATAGCATGTTTTCCCCATCCGACAAAGCTGATTTTTTATTTAAAGAGCGTCGTCACAATGAGTTGGACGTTTAACAGAGTCAGAAGAGTAGCTACTCCGTAAGCTAAGTAGGTATTCCATTTTGCATTGACAAATTCTCCCATGATTTTTTTATTGGAGGTAAAGTAAACCAAGGGAAAAATTGAAAATGGTAGAGCCAGAGACAAGAAGACTTGAGAATAGACCAACAAATCATCTAGAACACTTTCCTGGTCTCCAAAGAGAAAGGCGACAATCAGGACAGGAGTGAGGGCCAACATCCGTGTAAAGAGGCGGACTAGCCATTGAGGAAGACGGAATTTAAGGAAACCTTCCATGACAATTTGTCCCGTCAAAGTGCCTGTAATTGTTGAATTCTGACCACTTGCTAACAAAGCAACAGCAAACAAAGTGGACAGAAAAGGACTTGCAATAGCTCCTGCAATGGCATTGTTTTGCAAGGCATCATACATACTAGAGAAGGCTCCAATTTCTTCTGCGTGTCCAAAAAAGAGGGCCGCTCCGAGAATCAGCAAGAGAGAGTTGACAACAAAAGCCAGAGTCAATTCAATATTAGAGTCCCAGGTCATGAAACGCACAGCCCGACGAACATCTGCAGGATCCTCATAATCGACCTTGCGTGTCTGTGAAATGGAGGAATGCAAATAGAGATTATGGGGCATGACGGTTGCACCAATAATCCCCAAGGCCAGTGTCAAGGCTTGTGATCTCTTAGGAAGACCGATACCTACGATTTCTTTCTGAGGAAGAAAGCCAGCAAAAATGCCACCTATATCTGGTTTTGATAGGACCACAAGGTAGATAAAAATCCCCAGAATGGTCAAAATCAAGGTGGAGACAATAGCCTCAATCTTACGAAAACCTAAGTGCATGAGTCCAAGGAGGAGGAAGACATCCAGGATGGTAACTAAAATAGAAAAGAGCAAGGGCCATCCGAACAGCAAATGGAGTGCAATCCCCGAACCAATGACTTCTGCTAAATCTGTCGCCATCAAGGCTAATTCAATCACTATCCAGAGAATATAGCGGAGCCACTTGGGCAAATGCGTCGCTGTTGTTTGGGCCAAATCTTTCCGATGGACAATCCCTAGTTTCCCAGCCATCTGTTGCAATTGCATGGCAATCAAGGAAGACAAGAGAACCACCGACAAGAGCAAGTAACGATAGTGAGCCCCTCCAACAACGCTGGTGATCCAGTTCCCAGGATCCATGTAGCCCACTGCTACTAGACTCCCCGGACCTGAAAACAATAACAAGGTCCTCCAAAAAGAAGTTCCCTTGGGAACCTTGACGGATTGATTGATTTCTTGGAGCGATTTCCGCTCTAACTGTTCTAAACTCATGATATCCTTCTTTCCATGACGTCACTTCCCCTTGATTATAGCACAAATGAAAGATTTCGGTAAATTTTCTTTGCATTTTCAAGAGAAGATTCCCTTCTTCGCCCCCACTTCCCCATTTTCTTCGTATTCCTTTAGCGATTTTTTCTCCCTTGCTCCTCCAAAATGAACCGAATAGCTTCAAAAATGAACCAAATAGATTTTTCCCCCTATCTGACTCCAAAAGCTTGTATACTATTCGTAACTGAAAGATAGCTCAGTTATTTACTCAATAGCAAAGGAAAGAAACTATGATCTATGTCATTGAATACAATTATCCCTCTAAGATGTTGGTCGAACATATTAACAACTATCTAGAGAAAAAACGGGTTCGTAATCTACCAGTCAAGCTGGTCTATAATGGAAATATCTCTTATATCGACTATGACTTGAAAAACATTTACTTCTTCTCCTGTCAAGGAAATTCTGGAATCAACGCCTACAAAGAGCTCGAACGCATCCGGAGAAATGATCCCTTCGGACGCATTATCGTTCACTCTAACAAGGTAGACGGACGTAGACTTATGGACCATAAGCTACAAGTCTATGGTTTGATGGAACTAAGCCTTAGTGACTACGGAAAGCCAGACCTCTATTATCAAGAGCTCGACTTCTTGCTCGGTGATCTCTACGAAGAGCTCTGGGAAATGGCGGCAGAAGCCAAGTACGCCGCTGGGAAGAAAACCAATCAGCTCTTCCCACGCTGGGGTCCTGAAATCGGCATTTACCCTCCTAAGCGTTATTCCATCCACCTCCGTCAAAATCCAGACGAAGACAATTAACTCATAACAAGTGGAGCCTGGGGACAGGGTCCATTTTTTATGTTACAATGAACTGGAAATAAAACGAGACGAGAAAAAGGAGACCTTATGAACCACTACGATACCATTGTCATCGGAGGAGGCCCTGCTGGTATGATGGCCACCATCTCTAGTGCCTTCTACGGGCAAGCAACCCTCCTCTTGGAAAAAAACCGCAAACTAGGGAAAAAACTAGCTGGGACTGGTGGAGGCCGGTGCAATGTGACCAACAATGGGAGCCTGGACGATCTCCTAGCAGGCATTCCAGGAAACGGACGTTTCCTTTACAGTGTCTTTTCTCAATTTGACAATCATGATATCATCCGCTTCTTCACAGAAAACGGGGTCAAACTCAAGGTCGAAGACCATGGTCGTGTCTTTCCAGCTTCAGATCGTTCCCAAACGATTATTCAAGCTCTGACAGATAAGATTGCCGAACTTGGCGGTCAAGTCCGCTGCCAAGTAGAGGTAACCTCTGTGAAGAAAATCGATGGACAATTCGTCATCAAATCAAAAGACGAGACCTGGACTGCAGACCGCTTGATTGTGACAACCGGTGGAAAGTCCTACCCTTCGACGGGCTCTACCGGCTTTGGCCACGATATCGCTCGTCACTTCCAGCACACTATTACAGAACTAGAAGCTGCTGAAAGCCCCCTCCTGACAGATTTCCCCCACAAGGCCCTTCAAGGGATTTCCTTAGACGATGTGACCCTCCACTATGGCAAACACCACATTACCCATGACCTCCTCTTTACCCACTTTGGCCTGTCTGGCCCGGCCGCCCTTCGCATGTCAAGCTTTGTCAAAGGAGGAGAGATCCTAACACTAGACAGTCTCCCTCACTATTCTAAGGAAGAACTCACAGCAATCCTAGAGGAAAACCGGGAAAAATCTCTAAAGAATGTTCTGAAGGCCTATCTGCCAGAACGCCTGGCGGAATTCTTTGCCCAGGATTTTCCGGAAAAGGTGAAGCAACTCTCTCCTAAAGAAATCGATGCCGTACTAGCGAAAGTAAAGGAACTCCCAATCCCTATAACTGGAAAGATGTCCTTGGCCAAATCTTTTGTAACCAAAGGTGGCGTCAGCCTCAAGGAAATCAATCCCAAGACCTTAGAAAGTAAGTTGGTCCCCGGTCTTCATTTTGCTGGGGAGGTCCTGGATATCAATGCCCATACAGGAGGCTTTAACATTACTTCTGCCCTCTGTACCGGTTGGGTGGCCGGAAGTCTCCACTATTGACAGCTTTTTCAAAAGATGTTAGGATTATTTTTAGAACAAATCCAGCAACAAACATAAGAGTCGTCTTCTTAGAGATGTCACTTTGCGTTTTTATGGCTATTTAGTTCGTACTAAATAGCCTTTTTCTTTTGTCTACGAAAGAGCCTTTGCTGGCCTTTGCTTTCTTCCTATATTTGAATTAGAAATGGAGAATCCATATGGAAAAATCTCAATGGGGTTCCAAAATTGGCTTTATCCTAGCCTCTGCAGGTTCTGCAATTGGTCTTGGGGCTGTTTGGAAGTTCCCTTATATGACCGCCGCTAATGGAGGCGGAAGTTTCCTTCTTGTTTTTTTGATAGCAACTCTACTTATCGGCTTCCCTCTCTTACTAGCTGAATTTACTCTAGGACGTGCAGCTGGTGTCTCTGCCATTAAGACCTTTGGAAAACTCAGTGGCCGTCGCCTTTATGATGGGATTGGTTGGATCGGTGCCTTTGCCCTGTTCATCCTCCTCTCCTTCTACAGTGTCATCGGTGGTTGGATCCTGATTTATTTGGGAGTCGCCTTGGGAGAGTTATTCCAACTTCTCTCAGTTAGTGACTATACCCAGCTCTTTGGAGAGATTATTTCAAATCCCTGGTTGGCTCTTGGGGCCCAGGCCATCTTCATCCTCCTCAATGTCTTGATTGTGTCCAAGGGGGTCGAGCAAGGGATTGAAAAGGCCTCAAAATTCATGATGCCACTTCTCTTCATTATCTTCTTAGTCATGATTGGTCGTTCCTTGACCTTACCTGGCGCTTGGGAGGGAGTTAGCTATTTCCTCAAGCCAGACTTCTCCAAGATGACTAGCCAAGGTCTGCTCTACGCTTTGGGCCAATCATTTTTCGCCCTATCGCTAGGGGTGACAGCCATGTTGACCTATGCTTCCTATTTGGACAAGGACACTGACCTGGTCCAATCCGGGATTTCCGTCGTCTTCATGAATATCGCCGTTTCTATCATGGCGGGCTTGGCGATCTTCCCAGCCATGTCAGCCTTTCAAATCCCTTCTACTAGTGGACCGGGACTCCTCTTTGTAGTCCTGCCACAAGTCTTTGACAAGATGCCTTTTGGTACCCTCTTCTACCTGCTTTTCCTTCTTCTCTTCCTCTTTGCGACCATTACCTCATCCGTCGTCATGTTAGAGATTAATGTCGGGAACGTCACCAACCAAAACAACAAACAGCGGGCTAAATTGAGCCAAATCATTGGTCTTCTGACCTTTGTCTTTGGGATCCCGTCTGCCCTTTCCTATGGAGTACTCTCCAAGTGGACCCTTTTTGGAAAATCCTTCTTTGATTGTATGGACTTTTTGGTTTCCAACCTCCTCATGCCTTTTGGAGCTCTCTGCCTCTCCCTATTTACAGGCTATATCTTTGATCAAGTCCTAGCCCAAGAAGAACTCAAGGTGGGAGAAGAGAAAACCAAGCGCTTCTTCTTCAAGCTCTGGATTTTCTTGCTTCGCTTTGTGATTCCAATCGTCATCCTCATTGTCTTTATTACACAATTTATCTAAAACAAAATCCACGACTCCTTAGGGATTCGTGGATTTTCTTTATTTTGTAAGGGAAACACGGAAATCATTGTATTTGCTATAATCAAAGTCTTCATTAAGCCCTGTTACAAATACAATCGGTGTATAATGGCCCTCTTCTAAGATGAAGCCGGGTTTTACCTTCATATTGGCTCCCCCAAGTCCAGCAATCCCTGGAAGAAGGGCATCAAAAGCGCCAGGTTCGTCTGTTTCCCAGTAATAGACATTACCAGATGCTTGAACTGCCTTGGCTTTCGTTGTTGCAGTACGAACAGGATTCAAATCAGCTTGATAAAAGTTCGCTGTTGTAGTGACCGTACCGTCTGCAGCCACGGTCATTTGAACATCTTTGGCAATTTCAGTTGTTCCCGTCCAAGTCCCTACCAGCTCTTCTGGCACCATTTGAGACGAGTCTGTAGCCTTGTTAGTGCTTGCTACAGCAGATCCTGCATCGGTTTGACCTGAGTTTCCTGCGTCTTGAGAAGCAGCTTGTGCCCCTTCTTGCGCATCCGTTTCAGTAGCTTTTGTCTCTTTCTTACCAGAAGCTGCCTTTGCTTTTTTCTGACTAGACTTCACCGTCGTTTGTGCTTCTTTGGCAGAAGATTTGTTCTCTTCTTTTTTTGAACCACAGGCTACGAGTAGGCTTGCAGAAGTTAATCCTAAAAGTGCTAAACTTGTCCATTTTTTCATCATGATGATCCCTCACTTCATTTGATAAAAACTATTATATTACAATATTACTCAATGTCAAGTGTTTTTGAAATATTTTTGTAATATTTGTAACAAATAGCAATCTATCTAAAAATTCAGGAGATTCAGGCGACAAGCAAACGTAAGAGGGCAACCAAGACAATCCCGAATAGAACCGTACCCATTAGGTTTTTGTAGCGAAAGGCTACTATCATGGTCGGAATGGTTGCGACCAGATCCACCCACCGAACTTGAGGAAGCTGGCCTACTTTCCCCTCTATCAGACTGGAAAGGATTAGGGCAAAAATGATGGCAATGGGAAGGTACTTTAGAAAACGCAGAACTGGATCCGGCAACCCCCGGTATTTGACCAAAACGAAGGGCAAAATGCGTGGAATCCAGGTGACCACTGCGGACGTCAAAATAACCAAGAAAATCCAACTATTCACGCGCATCGCACATCACCCCCACGAAACAACCTGTTAAAGTAGCCACTAAAACGGCCAAGGATTGGGTCAAAAAGAAGGTCAAGAGGAAAAAGCTAAGGGCTACTGCACCTAAAACAAGGAGCATGGTAGCCATCTTCTCCGTCAAACGCATGCCTTGAAACTGACCTGCAAAAATCCCAATAAACATGGCAACTAAGGCGAAGTCCAGGCCGAAGGCACTAGGATTGGGCAAGAGGGAGCCTAGGGCTGTCCCCAAAATGGTTGATAATCCCCAGGCTAGATAACCGACCACATTATTGCCATGCATCCAGGGAACAGTGATCCGGTCACTTTTCAATTTTTCACTCAAATAAACCCCGTAACTCTCATCTGTCAACAAACTACCAATTCCAATATTATGGACCAGGCTAGCCTCCTTGAAATCAGGGGAGGTATGCAGACTCATAAGCATATTGCGCAAATTGATGAAAAAGACGGTTAAGGCAATATTCATGAGGGACGAATGGACGGCAATCAAAGAGATCATAGCAAACTGAGAAGCCCCTGCGTAAACCAAGAGACTCATCAAGCCCATTTCTAAAGGGGAGAGATAGGGCGACGCCACCACACCACAGGCTAAGCCAATACTGATATAACCCAAGGCCGTCGGAAGGGCATCCCTGACCCCCTGCTGAAAATTCTTTTCCACTCTTTCTCCTTTCTTTTTTGATGCTATCTATTATAACAAAAAAAGGGACGGGAATCGTCCTCCCGTCGTTTATGTTCGTTTCTCAACTAATCTAAGTCCTCTTCTATCGGAGCAAAAGCAAGGCTAGGCTTAGCATTGAGGTCTAAGCTAGCAAAATTTCCCTTATTCCATTCGCTGACACTGGCATAGGCAATCATCCCCGCATTGTCCCCGCAGAGGCGCAGAGGAGGAATGATGACCTTAACATCTGTGATCTCAGAAGCCAGGCATTCACGTAATCCTTGGTTGGCCGCGACTCCTCCCGCCACCACCAGGGTCTTAACAGGGTATCTTTCTAGGGCTTTTTTGGTCTTGGCCATCAAGATATCCATCACCGCTGCTTGGAAGGAGGCCGATAGGTCTTCCTTGGACAGACTCTCGCCTTTTTGCTCGGCATTGTGGTGGAGATTGATAAAGGCAGATTTGAGCCCTGAGAATGAGAACTCCAGATTGTCTTCCTTGATCATGGCGCGTGGGAAATCGTAGATATCCTGACCCTTATGTGCCAACTCGTCAATCTCACGACCGGCTGGATAGGTCAAGCCCATGACGCGGCCGACCTTATCATAGGCTTCACCCACTGCATCATCACGTGTTTCCCCAACGATCTTATAATCACCCGCCTCCGAGACATAGACCAACTCAGTGTGTCCTCCGCTGACCAGCAAGGCCAAGAGCGGAAATTCTAAAGGCTCAACGCTTTGAGCAGCCATCAAGTGGCCAGCCATATGATTGACAGGAAGCAAAGGAATCCCATGGGCCCATGCAAAGGCCTTGGCTGCAGCAAGACCGACCAAAAGAGCTCCAACCAGACCTGGTCCGTAAGTTACCGCAACCGCTGTAACTTCTTCTTCTGTAATTCCCGCTTCTTCTAGCGCTTCCTCAATACAGGCCGTAATGACTTCGACATGGTGCCGACTGGCAACTTCTGGAACCACTCCCCCGAAGCGTTTATGGCTTTCAATTTGGCTGGCAATGACATTGGACAAGAGCTCTGTATCGTTCTTTAAGACGGCGACACTGGTCTCATCACAAGATGTTTCAAATGCCAAAATATATCTATCCTTCATTTGCTTCCCTTTTCATCATAATGGCGTCTTCGGTAGGTGCATGATAATACCCTTTCCGGCAACCAATTTCTTTAAATCCTTGTTTCTGATAGAGAGTTCGAGCCGGAGTGTTTCCTTCTCTCACCTCTAAAAAGACCTCTTTCTCCTGAGGAACAGTTTCTAGTAGCTGACCAGCAATCCCGCGACCTTGCCACTCTTTTCGAACAGCAATTTGGACGACTTCTAACTCATAGAGGTTTTCTTGTATAGCCAAGAAGCCCACCAATTCTTCCCCACTGTAGGCCAAGGCATACCAATTTTGAGGTTGACCGATATCCGCTAGGACTTGCTCCAAGGTCCAGGGGCTTTGTCCATAGACATTGTCTAAGATTTCTACCAACTGAGGGGCTAAATCGAATCGCCCCGCCTCCTTCTCGATACGGATCATAGGCGTTTAATGTAGGACTGACCGGACTCTTGATGGTCCTTGAGCCAGTTTTCTTCAGCTTCTACCCGCTTGAGGTAGTTGGGGACAAAACCATGGACGGAGACAGCTTCTTTTGTAAGTCCTAGTCGACCAATCCGTACCGCATCCGGTAGGGTTTCTACCATCTGAGCACTCGGCAATGCCTCTTGTATCTGCTCGCGAAAGGCTTCTACTTCCCCAAGGAAGGTCACCTTCTCAGCTCCCTTTGCTCTTTCTAATACGGCCTCAAAAGAAAGATGAGCCTCCGGGTAGACCAGCTGATCCTCTTGGTAAAAGCCCGCATAGACATGGTTACGGCGCGCATCCATGACTGGAATTACCAGACCTTCTATCTCTTCTGGTACCAAGGCTAGTAAGCTCGACACCCCTACTAAGTCAATCTTTAGCGTTTGAGCTAGGGTTTTAGCCGTTGCTACCGCGATCCGTAAGCCAGTATAAGATCCAGGCCCTTCTGCTACTACGATACGGTCCAAATCCGTCGGTTTCCAATCAATGCTAGTCATTAAAAATTCAATGGTAGGCATCAAGGTAATGCTGTGGTTTTTCTTGATCGTCAGTGTCAACTCTGCTAATCGGTTTTCTTCCTCCAAAAGGGCAACGGATAGGGCCTTACTGGAGGTGTCAAATGCTAATACTTTCATGTTTTCTCCTCGTTGTCTGCTTCATATTATACTACAAATAGGCGCCAAACGGTAGAGGAAGCACCCCCAGACTGTGAAATCACCTGCTCTCTATCCCTTCTAAAAAAGCGCTTCCTTCTGCTCTCAGAACCCGCTTGCATCTTTTCCTTAGAGCCTATTTATGGTATAATGAATAATAATTGTATCGAATCAGGACAAAAGAAAGCAAGAATAGGTGTCTCAGCTAGCTACTAGCTGTTTCTTTTCTGCTACAGTCCGAACATGTGAAAGGAACCGAAACGAAATGATTTACAAAGTTTTCTACCAAGAAACAAAAGAACGCAACCCTCGTCGTGAAACGACTCATGCCCTCTATCTCGATATTGATGCGAAGAATGAGTTAGAAGGACGCATTGAAGCTCGTCGCCTTGTTGAGGAAAATACATCTTACAACATCGAATTTATCACTCTCTTGTCAGACCAACACCTAGAATATGAAAAAGAGTCTGGCGCATTTGAAATTACGGAGTTCTAATCCATGGCATATACCTTAAAACCTGAAGAAGTTGGTGTTTTCGCCATTGGAGGTCTCGGGGAAATCGGTAAAAATACCTATGGGATTGAATACCAAGACGAAATCATCATTGTGGATGCTGGGATCAAGTTCCCTGAAGATGATTTGTTAGGGATTGATTACGTGATTCCTGACTATTCCTATATCGTTGAAAATATCGACCGTGTCAAAGGTGTCTTGATTACCCACGGACACGAAGACCATATCGGAGGAATTCCCTTCCTCTTGAAGCAAGCTAATGTACCAATCTATGCTGGACCTTTGGCTCTAGCCCTTATTCGTGGAAAATTAGAAGAGCATGGCCTCCTTCGTGGTGCCAAACTCTATGAAATCAACCAAAATACGGAGTTGACCTTTAAGCATATTAAAGCGACCTTCTTCCGGACGACTCACTCTATTCCAGAACCTTTGGGGATCGTTCTTCATACGCCTCAAGGAAAAATCGTCTGCACGGGAGACTTTAAATTTGACTTCACACCTGTAGGGGAGCCGGCCGACCTTCACCGGATGGCTGCACTAGGAGAGGAAGGCGTCCTCTGTCTGCTTTCTGACTCAACCAACGCGGAAGTCCCAACCTTTACCAACTCTGAAAAAGTCGTTGGCCAATCCATTATGAAGATTATTGAAGGCATTCATGGACGCATCATCTTCGCTTCCTTTGCATCTAACATCTTCCGTCTCCAACAGGCTGCAGATGCCGCTGTTAAAACTGGTCGCAAGATTGTTGTCTTTGGACGCTCGATGGAAAAAGCCATTGTCAACGGAATTGAACTTGGCTATATCAAGGTACCGCCTGGCACCATTATTGAACCAAGTGAAATCAAAGACTACCCGGCAAATGAAATCCTCATTATGTGTACAGGAAGCCAAGGGGAACCTATGGCGGCACTGTCTCGTATCGCTAACGGAACCCACCGCCAGGTGCAATTGCAACCGGGTGATACCGTTATCTTCTCATCTAGTCCAATTCCTGGGAATACAACTAGTGTTAATAAATTGATCAATACGATTTCCGAAGCGGGTGTCGATGTCATCCACGGTAAGATCAACAACATCCATACCTCTGGACACGGTGGCCAACAAGAACAAAAGCTCATGTTGCGCTTGATCAAACCGAAATACTTCATGCCTGTCCACGGTGAGTACCGCATGCAGAAGATTCACGCTGGACTTGCGCGTGATTGTGGAGTAGAGAAAGATAACATCTTCATCATGAGCAACGGAGATGTTCTTGCCCTGACGGCTAACTCAGCTCGTATCGCAGGAAGTTTCAATGCCCAAGATATCTATGTCGACGGAAATCGCATCGGAGAAATCGGAGCTGCTGTCCTTCGTGACCGCAAAGATTTATCAGAAGATGGGGTTGTCCTAGCTGTTGCGACAGTTGACTTCAAGTCGAAGATGATTTTAGCTGGACCGGATATCCTCAGCCGTGGCTTCATCTATATGAGAGAGTCCGGTGACCTAATCCGTGAAAGTCAACGCATCCTCTTCAATGCAATTCGAATCGCCTTGAAGAACAAAGATGCCAATATTCAAACCGTACATGGTGCTATTGTCAACGCCCTCCGTCCTTTCCTTTACGAAAGCACGGAACGTGAACCTATCATCATCCCGATGATTTTGACACCAGATGAAGAAAATTAAGTAAAAAGAATGGATGAGACCTGTCGGTCCCATCCATTTTCTTTGTATGAAAAATGAGCCAGGTCATCAAACCTAGCTCATTTTCGGATAAATTTGCTTAGTACAAGTCCAAGTAGTTATCAATTTCCCATTGTGAAACAAAGGTTGCATAGCTTGCCCACTCGATCCGTTTGGCTTCCAAGAAGCTGGTATAGATATGTTCGCCAAGAGCATCCTTAACAACTTCATCTTCGGTCAAAGCTTTCAAAGCATTGTGAAGGGTAGATGGGAGGTCAGTGATTCCAGCTTCTTTCCGCTCTTCTGCAGTCATGATGTAGATGTTTTCTTCGATAGGAGCCGGTGCTTCGATTTTGTTCTCAATCCCGTGCAAACCAACTTCCAAAAGAACAGCCATAGCAATATAAGGGTTGGCCATTGGATCCACTGAGCGCAATTCCAAACGTGTTCCCATACCGCGTGAAGCAGGTACACGAACCAATGGTGAACGGTTGCGACCAGCCCAAGCGATGTAAACAGGTGCTTCATAACCTGGAACCAAACGTTTGTAGGAGTTAACGGTTGGGTTCATGATCGCTGTGTAGTTGTAGGCGTGCTTGATCAAACCGCCAAGGAAGTGATAAGCTGTTTCTGACAACTGCATTCCTTTTGGATCACTTGGATCAAAGAAGGCATTGTTTCCTTCCGCATCAAACAAGGACATATTGCAGTGCATCCCGGAACCAGCGATCCCAAATTTTGGCTTAGCCATAAAGGTTGCATACAAACCATGTTTGCGAGCAATGGTTTTGACAACGAGTTTAAAGATTTGAATCTTGTCACAAGCACGAAGCACTTCATCGTACTTAAAGTCAATTTCATGCTGACCTACGGCCACTTCGTGGTGACTGGCTTCTACTTCAAATCCCATTTGAGTCAAGACATTGACGATCTCACGGCGAGTGTTATCAGCAAGGTCTGTAGGCGCCAAGTCAAAATAGCCACCCTTGTCATTCACTTCAAGAGTTGGATCCCCATTTTCATCGAGCTTAAAGAGGAAGAACTCTGGCTCTGGTCCAAGGTTGAAAGATTTGAAGCCAACTTCTTCCATGTGACGAAGGGCACGTTTGAGGTTTCCACGTGGGTCTCCTGCAAAAGGTTCCCCTTCTGTTGTATAGACATCACAAATCAAGCCTGCGACACTACCGTTCTCATCTCCCCAAGGGAAAACCGTCCAAGAGTCCAAGTCTGGATAGAGATACATATCAGACTCATTAATCCGAACAAACCCCTCGATAGAAGATCCATCAAACATGGCCTTGTTTGAGAGAACCTTTTCCAACTGTTCATCTGTCGCTGGAATTTCAACATTTTTCATGGTCCCTAAGATATCTGAGAACATCAACCGAATAAAGGTTACATTTTTTTCTTTGACTTCGCGACGAATATCTTCAACAGTAATTGACATGTGTGTCTCCTTATGAGTATAGCATTAAGCAAAAAGAATGATCAGCGTAACTGACCATATGGCGATGAGGTCGTATGAAAGCGGCTTTGCTGGAGAATATCACGGTGAAGGGCCTTGCGGACATCCTTTTCACTGATAATCTTGGCAGCTTGACGTTGAGCTTCTTTCTCAGCAATCCGTTTTTTAATTCCTGCAATATTAAGGCCTTCAGATAAATAATCCTTAATTTCCAACAGGCGATCCATATCGTTGAGAGAAAACATCCGACGATTGCCCTCTGTACGATCTGGAGTAATGAGTTGTTGATCTTCGTAGTAGCGAATTTGACGAGCTGTTAAATCTGTCAATTTCATAACACTACCAATCGGAAAGACCGCTAACGTTCGTCTTAATTCCTTTTCTTTCATACAAGACCCCCTTTCTATTCTATTATAACGCAAAAAAAACCGATGTCAAGATTAAAATGTCACATAATCTCACATGGTTTTTTTTCTTTCTTTTATAAAGTCCCGAATCCGATCCACATCTGAATTGACTAAAATCGCAACGAAGACTCCGATAAAGGTTTCAAAGATGCGGGCAAAAACATATAGGAACGTTTCTCCTGTCGGAATGGAGAGGGTGATGATCAACATGGCTGAAACTCCACCGATGATTCCAGCTTTGTTGTTCATAGCGACGTTTGTCATTATGGTTAACATGGTCGCAATGGGCACAAAAATCAGGGTCACCCAAAAAGCATTGTGGAAGAGAATCTTGATCATAAAGAACAGCAGGGCATAAAAACCACCGATGCTGTTACCCATCACGCGCGAAGCTCCGAAGTGAACACTCTTATCAAAATCTTCTCTCAAACTAAAGACAGCTGTCAGCGCCCCAATCTGCAAGCCCCGCCAGCCAAAGATACCAAAAATCAATAGAACCAGAAAAACGGCTATCCCTGTTTTGAAGGTTCGCATTCCTAATCGAAATTTGGAACGGTCAAATTTATGTCGTTTAAAGTAATCCATTGTCCCCTATCTTTCTATCTCTTTTATTCTAACATATTTCTAGAAAGGTTCAAGCGGGGAAATGAAGATCGACTAGCTTCCTTCTACTCACATCCAATAGAAAAAGCACCTTTCGGTGCTTCTTCTATGGTTCATGAGGAACCGTCTTATTTTTCAGTCAATGCTGCAAGTCCTGGAAGAACTTTACCTTCAAGAAGTTCCATTGATGCTCCACCACCAGTAGAGATCCATGAGAACTTGTCTGCACGTCCAAGGTTGATCGCTGCGGCAGCTGAGTCACCACCACCGATGATTGATTTAACGCCTGGTTGTTTCACAATAGCGTCCATTACACCGATTGTACCAGCTTGGAAGTCAGGGTTTTCAAATACACCCATAGGTCCGTTCCATACAACTGTTTTCGCACCAGTCAAAGCTTCGTCGAATTTAGCGATAGATTTAGGACCGATATCCAAACCAAGGAAACCTGGGTCTACTGCTTCACCTTCAGTGTCTTTCACTTCAGTGTAGTCAGCAAATGCGTTTGCTTCTTTTGAGTCAACTGGCAAGATCAATTTACCATTTGCTTTTTCAAGAAGAGCTTTTGCAACATCCAATTTGTCTTCTTCAACAAGTGAGTTACCGATTTCGATCCCTTGCGCTTTGTAGAATGTGTAAGTCATCCCACCACCGATAAGAACTTTATCAGCTTTTTCAAGCAAGTTTTCGATCACACCGATCTTGTCTGAAACTTTTGAACCACCAAGGATCGCTACGAATGGACGTTCTGGAGCTTCAACAGCTTCTTGGATGTAAGCAATTTCGTTTTCAAGAAGGAATCCAGCAACAGCTTTTTCAACGTTTGCTGAGATACCAACGTTAGATGCGTGTGCACGGTGAGCTGTACCGAATGCATCGTTTACGAAGATACCATCTCCAAGTGATGCCCAGTATTTACCAAGTTCAGGATCGTTTTTAGATTCTTTCTTGCCGTCAACATCTTCGTAACGAGTGTTTTCAACCAAGAGAACTTGTCCATCTTCAAGAGCGTTAATCGCTGCTTCCAATTCAGCACCACGAGTAACACCTGGAAGGAAAGCAACGTCTTGACCCAATTTAGCAGCCAAGTCAGCCGCTACAGGAGCAAGTGATTTACCTTCTTTGTCGGCTTCTTCTTTTACACGTCCAAGGTGAGAGAAGAGGATTGCACGTCCACCTTGCTCAAGGATGTACTTGATTGTTGGAAGAGCAGCAGTGATACGGTTGTCGTTTGTGATCACGCCATCTTTTACAGGTACGTTGAAGTCAACACGAACGAGAACTTTTTTCCCTTTCAAGTCAACGTCTTTAACAGTCAATTTTGCCATTGGATATGACTCCTTCTATTTTTAATACATGATAATTATATCACAAAAGCTGTAAAAGAGGTAGAAAAATAGTGGATTTCTACCTCTTATTAGCTAGTCAGGAGTGTTGCACCTCGATTAGGATCTGCATCATAAAACCTCCCTTGTTTTTTACAAAGGAGGTTTACGATTGAATTTAACTTTTAAAGACGCTTAAAAAGTTACTCTTCTTTCTTCTTGCCAGCTAAGAGGAAACCACCAAGCGCTGCTAGGAGAACTGCTTCTACTGCAAACGTAGCCTCTAAACTTGCCGTTGTTGGCAATTCCTTATCAGTATCTTTGCTAGCTTGATCTTGTTGAGAAGTTCCTTCTTTAGATGGTGTTAAATAGCGACTCAAAACTTGTTGAACTCGTTGATCCAGAAGGTCTGATCCGTTTTCCTTTTGATTCAATGGATCAGTTGGTTTCGTCGGATTCACTTGTTCTGGTGTCGGTTGATTGCCATCCGGTTGTTCTGGTTTTGTTGGATTCTCCGGCTGAACTGGTTGATCTGGTGTCGCTGGTTGATCCGGTTTAGTAGGCTCCTCTGGTTGAACAGGCTGATCAGGTTTAGCAGGTTCTTCTGGTTGGATCGGTTGATCTGGTCCTTCCGTTTTTGCTGACTTATAGACAATCGCATAGTGGGTAAAGTGAGGAGCTGTAAAGATAACGGTATCTCCTTCTCGCTCAAAGGCTAAGGATTGAGGTGCTTGACCTTCTGGGAAGAAGAGAACTTGCTCCACTTCTTTATCCTTATCCACAGGGATTTTCACAAGGGATGGATGCTGGGTATCGACATCCTGACCACTTGCATCGACTCCTTCGATATCAAAGATAGTCGCTTCTCGTTCCTTCAGCTCTTCTTTTTCTGCCTGATTGGCTTCAACTTTCGCGACTTTTAGTCCCTTAATAGCAGTAGTCTCCAAGTTAGAGAATTGAACTTCGACTCCAGTCACAGGGTCTACAAAGACCGCTGGCTTATCTTCTTTCAGGAGCGCAATCAATGTTTCTAGACCTGTTTTTGCGGTTGCGAACGCTTCAGGAGTGAGTTCTGAAGAAGCTAGGAGTTCTTTATTTTTCTCAACCAGTGACTGTAAAGCGTCACCAGAAGGGTGGTTTGGCTTACTTGCTAATAGAGCGGTCGCTTCCTCTGTCAGAGCAGAAAGAGCTTCTTTCTCTTTGACTAGATTAGCTTGTCCATCCAAGGCTTTCAAGAGAGCGGTCAATTGGTTCAACTGCTCATTGACTTGATCTTGTGTGCTGGTATCATGCTCTTTCAAGACTTTTTCAGAAGCAGCCATTCCAGCCAGCAAGGCTTCTTTGACTTCAGGACTAGCAAATGTAAAGTCTACTTTGGCTTTTGCAGCTTCAGCTTCAGCCAATTTTTGCTTGAGGTATTCATCGTTGAGAGCTGGTTTTGGATTAACGAGGACATCAAAGCTTGTGCTAGCTCCTTTGTAATGGATAGTGATGGTTTGACGGCCTTCCTTGCTCGCATCAAAACCAGTTACTTCAACCCCTTCATCGGTCAAGGCGTGCGTTTCGGTTGTTTCATCATCAAAGACAACTGTAAAGCGTCCGCCTTCTTTTTCCAATGCTTCGCCGACGATATATTCTACTTTTGGTTTGTCGGTCAATTCTAGACCAGCAACTGCTTTTTCACCTGCTTCCTCTGCACTGACCACAAAAACAGTGAGAGTCTTATCCAATTTCTGACCAAGGTAAGAAACTTCTAGGTGTTGTTCTCCAAGCTTGCTACTGTCAAATCCATGAATCTCTACACCTGAGTTGGTGAGGTTGACCAGTTGATCTGCTTGGCCATCTTTATAATGAACACGGAGAGTCGCCCCTTTCAAGGAAAGAGCATCCCCTTCCCGGTAAACCTTCTTGGTCAAACCATCTTCAAATTGAAGTCCCGCAATTTCTTTATCATTTTTTGGAACTTCGATCGCTAGAACATTACTGATATCTTTGCCAGGTTCTTGCGCACGATAGTAGAGAAGAGATGGGGTTGATTCAAAAGCCAGTGGTTTAAAGATCAGATTTCCAGCTTGATTGGCTGTCATGGTCGCAATTGGGCTAGTCGCTTCTTTATCGGCATAAAGAGTCAGTGTGGTATTGGCCGGTACATCTTTGAAGCCGACTTGGACAAAATGATTGCCTAAGTTTTGCGCTGCAGCATGTTTCATCGGGATGTTGACCGTTTCCGTATCCAGACTTTCATACATCTTCCAGTTGTAAATCCGGATGGCTTGCCATGGGGTTCCGTTATCTGCCGTAATGACATGGAGACGCCATTCTTGAGCCTTGATTGGATGGTCGAGTGTAATGTCGGACACATGGGCTTTATTGCCACGAACTTCCTTAGCGAGCTTCCATTCACCCGCTTCATCCTTGTAGTAAAGGTCGAAGTCACGGGTATTCATCTTGCCATCGTCGACAGATTCTCCACCCGCACCGGCATGGTCCATCACCCAACGAACAATGGTCCGTGGTTGTGTCAAGCGAATATCGACGGTTCCACTCAATTGAGCAGAAGACCATTTATCTGAAAGACTGGTAATGGTACCATTTAACATACCTTCGATGCCTTCACTACCATCCGCATCTGGGAAGCTCGAACCGATCACTTTGGCTCCGATGACCACGTTTGGTGCTAGAGCTTTTGGAAGACTGGTATCTGACACGGTCATGCCCCAATCAAAGGCCACAGTCCCTGCATCTGAACGTTGGCCATTCTTCCCAACTGCAACGACCTTGAGGTCCTGAGTCGTTCCTTCAGCACTTGCTGAACGGCTAACTTTTGGTAGATAGACGGTTGTCGCAGAAGATCCTGTTAAGAGACGCCAGTTGTCGCCATCTTTTTCGTAGACTTCATAATAATCTGCGTCCGCTACCCCTTTAAAATTGAGGACCGCTTCTGCTTCCTGGGCATTTTGTAGGCGTTTTGCCCGAACAGTCACTTCAGATGGGGCTACTGGTTTTTCTTGGTTCGACGTAATCGACAATTGACCGAGGTTGAACTTGTAATCTTTGACATCTGCATCATGATCAAAGAATAATTTAATCGCATAAATGGTCTTGCCAGCCAGGTCTCCCAAATCGAAGGTTTGAGTTGACCAATCTGCGCTTGGCGTCAATTCCTTCCATACATATTCGGAGTAGTCTTCTTTTGTAGCAACAGCTATCCAAGCAGCTGCACCAACCCCACCCTTGTGAGAGACGCTCAACTTGGTCGTTTCTGTCACAGGGATTTTGGTCGAATAGAGCATGACATTTTGGCTGCTATTAGCTTTCAAATCCCCTTCAAAGGTTAAAGAGTTCCCTCCGTTAAAGGCTTGATCAAAATCATAACGTCCCTTCAACGGAGTGCTGTCTTCACTATGCTCCACCCACCAACGCCATGTTGGAAGGTAGCCAGAAACAGAACGATAATTCCATTCACTATCTTTTGAAATTTTTCCATCTACGAACCAATATTTCCCGTGACCAGTATTAAAGGACGTATTAAAATCAGCGTTTATGATTGGCGTTTTATCCACTACTAGATTGGACATGCCATACCAAGATTGGTCTGCTGGTTTTCCTTTGGTTGGATCCCCTTGGAAACCAGTCCAGAAGAGATCTTCGTGGGTATGGTAACCTTCTCCTGTCTTTCCTAGACCCGTAATGGTATCTGGCGCATAAAGACCAAGAGATAGACGCAGCTTGCCATGTTCATCTAAAATGGCATTCCAGTCTACATTAGTCTTATAAGAGCCTCCTTTTTGGAGCTCAAGTCCAGCTAGAACATCATAAGGATTCCGATGAATCCATTTGGCTGTACTGATCGAATAATCGACTTCTGATTTGCCCCAGTTAAAGTTGGCAAAGAAGGTATCAACTGGATTTTCCCCATTTTCAGGTTGCATGAAATTGTAGTTGTATTCACCCAGTGCATTTTCATGGTAGCGACCATATTCATAGGTCATGGCATCATACCAAGAGTACTTGATCGGATAGTTGACGCTCTTCGCATATTCCTTGGTATAAAGAAGGAAATCTCTTAATTTTGGCCCCAAAGGCTCTACTAAGTTCCCTGTTGTTTCTTGATTGATAAAGTAGCCATCGAAACCATAGTACTTGGCTAGATCAACCAATTTCCGAGCAATCGGGAAGGTTTTTGAACCTTCACTATCTTCTTTCAAGGTTTCTGCAAAGCGCTCTTGATCCTTGATGCTACTAGACCAGTTGTAAAAGAGTGTTCCGTAGATGGGAACCCCATTTCTATGAGCCGCATCAATCACGTCTGCTGAAGGGACAAGTCCTTCCCAAAAGACCATAGAATCCAAATATTGCCAGTAGTCAAAAGCATAAGCCTTAAACTCTTCCCCACCGACGGAAGCATGATCCTTAGCCTTTGAGTTCATGTTAGAAAGGGCTTGAATCTTTGCATCTGGGTTGGCTTGCTCGTTGATTTGCTTCCCTTGAAAACGACTCGCAAGTGGGACGCTTGCTCTGTTCATATCGTCATCCACTCGTTTTCCTGGTTCCCACTTCAAGAGATCGTCCCAGGTATCGAACTTAACTTCTTTCGGTCTTAATTGTTTTTCTTCATTGGTTGGTAAATCTTCTACTTTTTCTGCGACTGCTTTTGGTTGTTCTGTCGCTGAAACGGCTGGAGTATCTGTCGTCGGGCTAGCTTCAGTGCTTGCAGGACCTGATTCTGGAGTTGCTGGAGTTGCCCCCTCAACTGGTTTTGCTGTTTCAGCAGTTGGCAAAGCAGCATCTGCAGTGTAGACTCCCGCTTCCCTGATCAAATGATTGACATCTTCCGTATTTGCTGTGGAAGCTTCTAAGGGTTGTTCATTAGTAGCATGCGTCTCATCTGCTGAGACTGCGCCCGTTCCTAAAAATGCCAATCCAATCAATGCAGAACAAACTCCTACACTGAATTTTCGGATACTAAAACGTTGTTGTTTTTCAAATTGATGACTTTTCATCTTGACCTCCTCAAATGGATTTTTTCTTTTTCTTGAGCGATTTCCATTGGCTCCTTCCTCTACAACTTGTAATCGCTTTCCATTGGCTCCTTCCTCTACAACTTGTAATCGCTTTCATTTCTTTGTATTAGAAATCTCCAATCAAGAATAGGATACCGAATCCAGTTAACACTGTCAATCCATTTTGGCAAGTCCTATAATATGATGAGGAAGGTCTAAAAAAAGTACAAAAAAAGAGGAGGTTACCCTCCTCTCATCATACAGATGAATTATTTAGCAATTTTTGCGAAGTATTCAAGAGTACGAACAAGTTGTGCAGTGTAAGACATTTCGTTGTCATACCATGAAACAACTTTAACCAATTGTTTACCGTCAACGTCAAGAACTTTAGTTTGAGTTGCGTCAAACAATGAACCGTAAGCCATACCTACGATATCTGAAGATACGATTGGATCTTCTGTGTAACCGTATGATTCGTTAGCTGCTGCTTTCATAGCTGCATTTACTTCATCAACAGTAACGTTCTTTTCAAGAACTGCAACCAATTCAGTAACTGATCCAGTTGGAGTTGGAACGCGTTGTGCAGATCCGTCCAATTTACCGTTCAATTCTGGGATTACAAGACCGATAGCTTTAGCAGCACCAGTTGAGTTAGGAACGATGTTAGCTGCACCAGCGCGAGCACGACGAAGGTCACCACCACGGTGTGGTCCGTCAAGGATCATTTGGTCACCAGTGTAAGCGTGGATAGTAGTCATCAATCCTTCTACAACACCGAAGTTATCTTGAAGAGCTTTAGCCATTGGAGCCAAGCAGTTTGTAGTACATGAAGCACCAGAGATAACTGTTTCAGTACCATCAAGAATGTCGTGGTTAGTGTTAAATACAACTGTTTTAACGTCATTTCCACCAGGAGCAGTGATAACAACTTTCTTAGCTCCACCTGGGTGCAAGTGTTTTTCAGCAGCTTCTTTCTTAGCAAAGAAACCAGTTGCTTCAAGAACGATTTCTACACCGTCGTTAGCCCAGTCGATTTGTTCTGGATCACGTTCAGCAGAAACTTTAACGAATTTACCGTTAACTTCGAATCCACCTTCTTTAACTTCCACAGTACCATCGAAACGACCTTGAGTTGTGTCATATTTCAACAAGTGTGCAAGCATAACTGGATCTGTAAGGTCGTTGATGCGAGTAACTTCAACACCTTCTACGTTTTGGATACGACGGAAAGCAAGACGACCGATACGACCGAAACCGTTAATACCAACTTTAACTACCATTCGTGATTTCCTCCTTATGAAAATCAAAAAATTTTTTATGTGAAAAGAGTAACTTGATAGGTTACAAATCATCTTTCAACAATATTATTATATACTTTCTTCCCCTAAAATGCAACTGATTTCATTAGGATTAGAAATATTACACAAACTTTCATATTCATTTTCACTATCTCTTATGAGGAAGAGGTCTAAAGCTCTTTTCGAATCAAAAAAGCTTTCCTCATAGGAGGAAAGCTTTTAGCTAGACGGTAAAATTATGCTTCACCTTTAGCTTTTTTAATGATTTCTTCTTGTACTGATTTCGGTACATCTTCGTAGTGGTCAAATACCATCATGAAAGTACCACGTCCTTGAGTTGCAGAACGAAGGACAGTAGCGTAACCGAACATTTCAGCAAGTGGTACATAAGCACGAACGATTTGGCTTGCACCGTGTGCTTCCATACCGTCTACACGTCCACGACGAGCAGTTACGTGACCCATAACATCCCCAAGGTTTTCTTCAGGAACTGTGATAGTTACAAGCATCATTGGTTCAAGAATAGCTGGTTGTGCTGATTTAGCTGCTTCTTTAAGAGCAAGAGATGCAGCGATCTTGAAGGCAGTTTCAGATGAGTCGACATCGTGGTATGATCCATCGTAAAGCTTCGCTTTTACGTCAACCATTGGGTAGCCAGCAAGTACACCGTTAGCCATAGATTCTTGAAGTCCTTTTTCTACTGCAGGGATGAATTCACGTGGAACCACACCACCGACGATCGCATTTTCGAACTCGAATCCTTTACCTTCTTCGTTTGGAGTAAATTCGATCCAAACATCACCAAACTGACCTTTACCACCAGATTGACGTTTGAAGAATCCACGTGCTTGTGTAGAAGCGCGGAATGTTTCACGGTAAGATACTTGAGGAGCACCAACGTTTGCTTCAACCTTGAATTCACGTTTCATACGGTCAACAAGGACATCCAAGTGCAACTCACCCATACCAGAGATAACTGTTTCACCAGTTTCAGGGTTTGTTTCAACGCGGAATGTTGGATCTTCTTCAGCCAATTTTTGAAGGGCAATACCCATCTTATCTTGGTCTGCTTTAGATTTTGGCTCAACCATCAATTGGATAACTGGTTCTGGAACTTCGATTGACTCAAGGATAACTTTTGCTTTCTCATCAGTCAATGAGTCACCAGTTGTTGTATCTTTCAAACCAACAGCAGCTGCGATATCTCCAGAGTAAACTGTTTCGATTTCCATACGAGTGTTGGCGTGCATTTGAAGGATACGTCCGATACGTTCACGTTTACCTTTAGATGTGTTCAATACGTAAGATCCAGAGTTCAAGACACCTGAGTACACACGGAAGAATGTCAAACGACCTACGAATGGGTCAGTCATGATCTTGAAGGCAAGCGCAGCAAATGGTGCTTCATCAGATGCTGGACGTTCTTCTTGTTCGTCTGTATCTGGGTTGATACCTTTAATCGCTGGGATATCAAGTGGGCTTGGAAGGTAGTCAAGGACTGCATCCAACATCAATTGAACCCCTTTGTTCTTGAAGGCAGAACCACACAATACTGGGAAGAATTCAACATTGATAGTTGCTTTACGGATAGCAGCTTTCAATTCTTCGTTAGTGATTTCTTCACCTTCAAGGTATTTCATCATCAAGTCTTCATCAGTTTCAGCAACTGCTTCAACCAATTTTTCACGGTATTCTTGAGCTTGGTCAAGGTATTCAGCTGGGATATCTTCTTCAAGAATGTCTGTACCAAGGTCGTTGGTGTAGATTTCAGCTTTCATCTTGATCAAGTCGATGATTCCACGGAAGTCATCTTCTGAACCGATTGGCAATTGAATTGGGTGTGCGTTTGCTTGAAGACGATCATGAAGTGTGCTTACTGAGTAAAGGAAGTCAGCACCGATTTTATCCATCTTGTTCGCAAATACGATACGAGGAACACGGTATTCAGTCGCTTGACGCCAAACTGTTTCTGTTTGAGGCTCAACACCTGATTGTGAGTCAAGAACCGTTACAGCACCGTCCAAAACACGGAGTGAACGTTGTACTTCGATCGTGAAGTCCACGTGTCCTGGTGTGTCGATGATGTTAACACGAGTGTCTTTCCATTGAGCGGTTGTCGCAGCAGATGTGATGGTGATACCACGTTCTTGCTCTTGCTCCATCCAGTCCATTTGTGACGCACCTTCGTGAGTTTCACCGATTTTGTGAATCTTACCAGTGTAGTAAAGGATACGCTCAGTTGTAGTTGTTTTACCAGCATCGACGTGGGCCATGATACCGATATTACGAGTTTTTTCAAGTGAAAATTCGCGTGCCATGAGGTTTTGTTCTCCTATATTTTTTATTTCTATACTATTATAACATGATTTAACAAAAACGGATAGGCAGGACCTACCCGTTCTCATTGTTTATTCTGTTTGGTTTAGCTGATTTGAGCTCAATTGAACCCAGGCTAAAGTTAGTTAGCCGATTTGAACCCGAGCGAGGCCCGGCGCAAAAAAGATAAACTGCCTTGTGTTCATGGAACACTGTATCAGTTTCCTATTTTTGCCTTGGGCCTTTTGCGCTCTTGGTATCTTAATCTTACCAGCGGAAGTGTGCGAAGGCACGGTTAGCTTCAGCCATACGGTGAGTGTCTTCACGTTTCTTAACAGCTGCACCAGTGTTGTTTGCAGCATCCAAGATTTCTTTAGCAAGGCGGTCAACCATTGTGTGCTCACCACGTTGACGAGCGATGGTTACCAACCAACGAAGACCAAGTGTTGTACGACGTTCTGGACGAACTTCAACTGGGACTTGGTAGTTAGATCCACCAACACGACGTGCACGTACTTCAAGTACAGGCATGATGTTTTCCATTGCTGTTTCAAATACTTCAAGCGCGTCATTTCCAGTAGCTTCTTTGATTTGCTCAAAAGCACCGTAAACGATTGAAGCTGCTGTACCACGTTTACCATCAAGCATAACGCGGTTGATAAGACGAGTAACTAGTTGTGAATTGTAAAGCGGATCTGGCAATACATCGCGCTTTGGAGCTCTATTTTTACGACTCATTTCTCTTTATCCCCTTTCCTTATGCTTTTGGACGTTTAGTACCGTATTTAGAACGGCCTTGTTTACGATCGTTAACACCTGCAGTATCAAGTGCACCACGGACGATATGGTAACGTACCCCTGGAAGGTCTTTTACACGTCCACCGCGAAGAAGCACCACGCTGTGCTCTTGCAAGTTGTGTCCGATACCTGGGATGTAGGCAGTAACTTCGATCAAGTTGCTCAAACGTACACGAGCGAATTTACGAAGGGCAGAGTTCGGTTTTTTAGGTGTCATTGTTCCAACACGAGTTGCAACACCACGTTTTTGTGGTGAAGAAACGTTTGTTTGAACTTTTTTATGACTGTTGTAACCAACGTTCAAAGCTGGTGATTTAGATTTTTCTACTTTTGATTTACGCGGTTTGCGAACCAATTGGTTAATTGTAGGCATCTACATTCTCCTGTATTTTTTTATTTTTGGTGATGATACACTTGGTGACAGCTACCATCTGTGTGTACTTTTGCAACATTTGTCAGCACGTCCCTGTACACTCTTGAGAGACCAAAAGTAAAAAGTACCGTCTATTATTGTAACATAGCGGCACTTTCACTGTCAAGATTTTTTTCTCTTTTTTGCACGATTGCTTCTTCTTAAAATCGCGCTAGATTATTGTTCAGATTGTTGCGTTACAGCTGGTGTGGTAGCATTCGAAACCTGAGGAACCTCATTGGACTGATACTGAGGGACTTCTGCTGGAACGACTTGCTGAGGTTGACCTGTTTGGCTAGCTTGATTCGTATCAGTTGATTGAGTATTCTGGTTGGTTTGCATTCCGTAATAGTCTACAATGTACTGAATACGAGCTTGAAAGGCCTGTTTTTTGGTTTCGTCCTTCACTTTTTCTACGGCCTCTTTGGCAGCGGTTAAGGTTTCTTGAGTTGCAGTCGTTTCAAAATGAGCAACTGCTTTTTCAGCCGCTTCAGCGATTTTCGCTTCCTCTTCTTCTTTGGCTTTTTTAGGATCTTTCTTCTTAATAGGAAGAGAACCTGTTTTTTTGGTTTCTCGCTTCACTACTGTAACTTGGTCTGCAGAATTTTTACGAACCGTATAAAGCCCACCGACAAGAACTCCTGTCAAGATGAATATCGTTGCCAATCGAAGCCATAGGGGACTACGATCAAAACGGTCTAAAATTGTTTTCATTTTCCTTTCTCCCTCTCCAGCTTAGTCCTTATCAAAAATATTTCCGATTTCTACATCAATTTTATTTTCTGCTACATCAATATTGGTCACACGTAGAAGTGACTTGTGATCAAATAAATCTTTACTTCTAGCCGAAGCATTGTCCGCAAAAATAGCAACTCCTGCCAACTCTGAATCGAACTCAGCTAAGAGGCTGACCATCCCACTGATAGTTCCCCCTCCTTTAAGGAAGTCATCGACAATCAGAACACGGCTTCCAGCTTTCAAACTACGTTTAGATAGGAACATTTTCTCAATCCGATCGCCACTGGAACCAGATACGTAGTTGACACTGACCGTTGAGCCTTCTGTAATTTTTAGATCGCGTCGTACAATGACAAAAGGAACATTTAAGACATTCGCTACCGCGTTTGCTAATGGAACACCCTTAGTGGCCACCGTCATGACTGCATCGATTTTTTGATCTCGGAAGGCCTTGGCAATAATGCGTCCGATATTATTTAAGATTTTTGGATCACTTAGCAAATCCGAAAGGTAGATATACCCACCTGGTAAAATCCGGTTACTTTCTGACAATTGATTGCACAAATTTTGGACAATTTCTTTTGAATCTGCATCCGAAATCGATGGTGTAAAGATGACCCCTCCACCTGCACCAGTAAGAGTTTCAATGCTTCCAATTTCCATTTCTTCAAAGGCCCGTTTAATAATGACAATGTCCTCAGAAATAGATGATTTAGCAGATTCGTATTTTTCGGCAAATGTATTTAAACTCGTCAATTCGTAGGGATGATTAATCAAGTAATTCGAGATCACAACCATCCGCTCACTTCTTCTTAGCTTCATTTTCTCTCCACATAGTTTTTTTTATTGTATTATACCATATTATACCAAAAAACGAACATTGTTAGTCTCACAACATTCGTTTTTGGTTTTTTTACTAACAAACTAAGAGCAGCTTATTTAAAGCCAGTTCATTACGAATCTTTTAAATTTGGCTTATAGAAGGAGCGATTGTCCAAGGCAAAAATCTTATTGGTCATCTCACCAGGGCCAACTAAAGCTAAGGCAGAAGTCATCATCATCATTTCTGCATCTAGGTTATCAATCATATGGATGATCTCGGCTTCCATGATTTTTGGACGAACCGGGCTACCATATTCTAGTAGACCATGGTGACTCAAAATCACATGGCGCAACACAACCACATCTTCTTTTTGATCGTCAATCTTTAACTCTTGTAAGACCTTGGTAATTTCTTCATCGATCAGAGCGATGTGCCCGATGAGGTTTCCTCGAACGGTATACTCTGTATTTTCAGGCCCTGATAGCTCCAGTACCTTGGCAAGATCATGAAGCATGATACCGGCATAGAGGAGACTCTGGTTTAATTGAGGATACACCTGAGAGATGCTCTCAGCCAAACGAACCATAGTGGCTGTGTGATAAGCTAAGCCTGTCTCAAAAGCATGGTGGTTGGTTTTGGCCGCAGGATAAGAGTAGAACTCTTTGTCATACTTGCTGTATAGCGCCCGCACCACACGTTGCCAAACTGGATTTTCTATTTTGAAAATCATCCCCGATAGGTAGTCCTTCAAATCGACTGGGTTTACTGGAGGCTTTTCCTTAAAGTCTGCTGGATTTGATGGCTCCCCGCTTTGAGGCAACCGCAAGGTCAACTGATTGACCTGGGGCGTATTGTTGTAAATTTCCCGACGGCCGCTCATATGAACGACGCGACCAGCTTGGAACTGCTCCACATTATGTGGCTGAGCATCCCACAATTTTCCTTCAATCGTACCTGTCTCATCTTGGAAGACAAAGGCAAGATAGTTCTTTCCAGCACGTGTCTGACGAAGATCTGCTGACTTAATGAGGTAGAAACCTTCAAACAATTCGTCTTTTTTCATTTGATTAATTTTGACCATCATCTTCTCCAACTTCTAAATTCAATAGGCTTTCTATATCTAGATTCTCTGACGTTTCAATGTTTCGGAGTGTACGCTCGATAGCATTTGTTCTTCGGTTTAAGAGGTCATCAATATTGCCAGAGGCATGCTTCAACTGCCGTTGGGTCTTTTCTAAAACACCTCCAAATTTTTGGAACTCCGTCTTGACGGATGCAAGGACCTTGCTAATATCATCCGCACTTCGTTGAATATTCAGGGTCTTAAATCCAACCGATAGGGAATTCAACAAGGCTGAAAGCGTACTTGGCCCCGCGACGACGATCTGCTCCTCTCTTCGGAGGCGATCAAAGAAGGCTGGGTCGCGGACCACTTCTGAATAGAGCCCTTCCGTCGGTAAAAAGAGAATCCCAAAATTAGTAGTGGCAGGCGGATAGAGGTATTTTTGATGAATGTCCTTAGCAAATTGTTTGATACTAGCCAATAGGAGTTTGCGACACCGTTCAATCTCCTCTTTCTCCCCACTTTCATAGGCTTCTTCCAGTCGGTAATAACCGTCCAGAGGAAACTTAGAGTCGATTGGCAGATAGACGTATTCCCCTCTGACCTGACCAGGCATCTTGATGGCATACTCGACGCGTTCGCTGGAATGGGGAACTGTTACAAACTCTCTTTCATATTGGGCGGGAGTTAGGATATCTTCGATGATCTGGCCGAGTTGGAGTTCTCCCATAATCCCACGGGTTTTCGTGTTAGAAAGAACCTTATTGAGACTTCCCACATCTCTAGCGACCGTCTGCATTTCCCCAAGACCTTTATTGACCGACTCCAATTGTTTGGAGACCGTCTCAAAAGAGGTTTGAAGACGACTGTGCAAGGTTTTTTCCAACTTTTCTTCGACCGTTTGACGCATCTGCTCCAAGCGCAAATCATTGGAAGCTTGAATCTGTTGCATCCGCTCGTCCGTTTTGTCTCGGTTTTTAGTGAAACTCTCAGCAAGTTCTGTTCGTAAAGCAGTCGTTTGCTGATGCATTTCTGTCCGTAATTCCATAAGACGGTCACTGATCGCCATCTCTATCTGCTGGCCAGTGATTTGCTGAGCTTGTCGCTCTCTCTCAAATCGGTAATCCAGCTGATCCGAAAGATGATCTTCTTGGTCTTCCAGTAAGTCACGGACCTGTTTGTTATCAGCTGTCCGTTGCTGGTAGAGCAAGAAGAGCAAGACAAGATTTCCCACTCCTAATACAAAAAGGATTATTTCCATCTTATTTCCCATCCTTGCTATAAATGATAAGGGCGTAGCCTCGATCAACAGTTAAGGTAATCGGCTGATTGATAAACTCGTTGGAACCATAAATAGCCTTTTTAAAATAATTGGTCTGATTTAAGGGATACTTGGCTCCTTCAATCTGGATGGAAGCTCCCTCAACTGGCATAAAAGCTACATAGGTATAGCCTGCTATAGGCAGAATGGTATGGCGGCCTGCTGGACGATAGCAGAGATAATTTTGTTGGTCCATCAAGTAAAGTTGCGACATAGAGGGTGCAATCTCTGGATCGCTGGGCAAAAAAACGCTGGCCAAGTGGTGATCCAGACGACCACCAAAGGCTCCAAAAATCAGAATGTCCTCTTGAGGCCAACGTTCTAACACTTCCTTAATCGCCAATTCCAGATCCGTATCATTTTTTTCTGCTACCGAAGTCTGTAATTCATGAGCCGCAGATTGAATACTCTGGAATTCTTCAGGCTCGACCGAGTCAAAATCTCCAACTGCTAAAGATAGTTCCAATCCTTGCTCTAATAGGAAAAGGCAGCCTGCATCTACCCCGACATAAACATCCAAGTCTAGCGGAATGGTTTCCACTCGTCCTCCAGCTACAATCGCAACCTTAGTCTTGGATGGCTGCTCGAAGGGTTTGAACTCGTTCATTCACATCTCCATTAAACACATAGGAACCTGCTACAAAGACATTTGCCCCTGCTTCTTTCGCGGCGTGAATCGTTTTATCATCAATTCCCCCATCGACTTCAATATCGAAATCCAAGCCTTTTTCTTCACGCAATTGAACCAATTGACGAATCTTATCCATGGTTTCTGGCAGGAAGGCTTGCCCACCAAATCCTGGGTTGACAGTCATGACAAGTACTTGATCTACCAAGTTCAAGATGTGTTGGATACTTTCAACAGGGGTTCCTGGATTGATGACCACACTTGGCTTCACCCCTGCCAAACGAATTTTTTGAAGGGCGCCATGGATGTGTGGCGTCGCTTCGACGTGAATGCTAATGATATCTGCTCCGGCCCGCGCAAACTCTTCGATATGTTGCTCAGGATTGGTAACCATTAAATGGCAATCAAACACTAGCTTGCTGTGAGGACGCATACTAGCAACTACACCAGCACCAAAGCTGATATTAGGCACAAAGTGGCCGTCCATCACATCGATGTGAGCGTACTCTGCACCAGATGCTTCCAATTTCTTCAATTCACTTTCAAAATTTGCATAATCTGCACTCAAAATAGAAGGGGCTAATTTGTTTGTTTTCATATTCTTCAGGTCTCCTTATTTGGGTAATTTTTTCGATACTTTTTTGTAGGTTTCACGCCTATTTTCGATCTCGCTCAAAAACTGTAAGTAATTCTCATAGCGGAAGGAAGCTATGATCCCTTCCTCAACAGCGGGCTTGACGGCACAGGATGGTTCATGTGTGTGGGTACAAGTACGGAACTTGCAAGCCTGGCTCACCTTGGCGATATCTGGAAAAGCATGATTGAGATCTTCCGCATTATCGACTTCATAATCTAGAGAGGAGAAGCCAGGGGTATCCGCAATTTTGCCCCCATTGAGATCATAAAAACTGACAGCTCGCGTCGTATGGCGGCCGCGTCCAAGACTGTCGGAGATTTCTCCTGTCTCTAGTTCCAACTCCGGAGCCAAGGTATTCAAGAGGGTGGATTTCCCCACTCCTGTTTGGCCCATAAAGACCGTCACCTGATCCTTCAAGAGAGGCAAGAGCTCTTCCTTGTCAGTGACAAAGTCATAGCCCATTTGGCGATAGACTTCCTGGAAAGGAAGCACCTCAGCTGGATCTTCTAGTAAGTCCATTTTTGAAATATAGACAATCGGATGAATCACTTTTTGTTCCAAGAGGACTAAAAAGCGGTCCAATAAATTAACATTAAAATCCGGCTCTTTGGCAGACATGATGACGACAGCCTGATCTATATTCACAATGGGTGGGCGGACTAAGCTATTCTTTCTTGGGAATATTTTTAAAATATAGCCTTCCGAATTTTCTTCAGCTGAAAATTCTACCTTATCTCCAACATAGGGAGTTTGTCCCTTTTTCCGGAAATTTCCTCGGGCGCGTGTTTGGTAAATTTCTCCCTCGCACTCCACATAATAAAAACCGGCCAAGGCTTTAACAATCGTTCCTTGCAACTGGCACTCCTTTAAAGTTAATACTACCATTATATCAAAAAATATACGATAACGCTTGCGAACCTTAAATTCTATATATATTAGGATTTTATATTACCTTAAGACTCCGTACAGAATCACTATATAAATTCTGTTACTATTTTTTCTTGGCTTTTCTTTTAAAAAGAGTATAATAGAACTATGCGGAGGTGGTGGAACGGCAGACACGCATGCTTCAGGCGCATGTGCCCCTTCGGGCGTGAGGGTTCAAATCCCTTTCTCCGCATCTTGGAAAGGTGGCTCAGCTCGGTACGGCACCGGACTCGAAATCCGGCAAAGATTTTCTTCATGCGCGGGTTCAAATCCCATCCTTTCCTTCCATCATTCAAAAAGACATGAGATTCATATCTCATGTCTTTTCTATTATTTTATTCCTGCTTCTAGAAGTCCGTCAGCCAAACGAGCGAAGTCTTCTAAGCTAAGGGATTCTCCTCGTACAGAAGGTTGCAGGCCTGCAGCTTGAATCCCTCCTTCCAGTTTGGCTTTGATTTCTTCAGTCTTGCCAAAGCGACTGGTCAAGTTGTTCCATAGAGTCTTGCGGCGGTGGACAAAGCTAGCCTTGCTGACAGAGAAGAAGAAATCTTCATCCTTGACTGCCACTGCTGGTTCTGGGCGACGCACCATCTTGAGGATGGCAGAATCGACGTTTGGCGCTGGCACAAAGACGGTGCGAGGCACGATAAAGGCTACTTTAGCGGTCATATAGTATTGGACTGCAATGGACAAAGACCCGTAAGCTTTGGTATTAGGTTCGGCTGAAATACGGTCTGCCACCTCTTTTTGCATCATAACCACAAATTCTTGGAAAGGAATCTTGGATTCGATCAAGTGCATAAGGATGGGAGTCGTGATGTAGTAAGGAAGATTAGCCACTACCTTGATCGGAAGCTCTGGATTTTTGAACTCTGCGATGTACTGGTTGAGGTCTACCTTGAGGATGTCTTGGTTGACAACCGTGACATTGTCAAAATCACGCAAGGTATCCGCTAAGATAGGCACCAAGCGGTCATCAATCTCAAAGGCCATGACTTCTGCGGCATTTTCTGCCAAAAACTCCGTCAAAGCTCCAATTCCGGGACCAATTTCGATGACATTGACTGTTTTATCAATCTCAGCCGTATCGACAATCTTTTGAAGGATATTGGTATCGGTCAAGAAGTTCTGACCGAAGGATTTTTTAAAGGTAAAACCGTGACGCTCTAGCACTGCCTTGGTCACGCTATAATCTGCAATTCTCATTTTTTCTCTTTTCTAATCCGTTTAGTGTGAGACATACTCTCTCTTTTTTCTCCGCAGGCCAGTCTAACAGTCTTCTACAAAGGCATTCTGCTCCGCTTGGTAAACATAAGCTTCCCCGTTCTTATCTAAGACGGTTTCCAACAAGGGCTCCATTTCCAAGGCGTCTTCAAGACTGATGATGGTAATCTTAGACGGATCGTCCAAGTCTTCCTGGGACTCATAACCTGTAAAGAACTGCCAACCACTATCTTGTGAATGATGAGGGACATCGTGAATCGCCCAATTAATCTCACGTCGTAGGAAGCAATCCTTGGTAATCATGGCCCCTTTTTGCGTATCAAGATTCAGCGGAGGAACCATCAGACTGGCGATATGTTCCTGGGCAAATTCCAGCTCATCTCCAAGCTGGATGGTGGTAATATAAGCCGGTTGATTGGTTAAACATCCTTTGAACTTCCCATCGCGGATTTCAGTGAGTTCGACCCACATACGCTCTGCTCGACACCCATTCTCCAAGACTGTATCCAGCACAAAGATGAGGCGAACCTGGTCCCCAAGCTTCAATTGGTTGATTTCTTCTTGACTTGGAATCAAAAAATGCCGTGGATTCTTTTGATGTTCTGCGTGAACATTCTCCAAAGAAAATCCTATCACTTTTTTCTTATCTGTAAACAGGTCGAACAATCCCATCTTCCACCTCTATCTCTTTTTTAATAACTGGCCATCGTTTCTTCGACTTGCGCTAAACAAATTCCAAACAACTCCAAGCGATTGAGCAGTTGTTTGCCATTGCAGTAGCCGATGCGCAAGGCTTCTCCTAGATATTCCCGTCGTTTGCGACTTTCACTGCCCATCAGCAGACCGAGTCGCATCAGATCTGATTTGGTAATATCAAAGAAATGCTCATCTTTATAGGAGCCCACCAGTCCAGCAAGGGCTTTTTCCAAGTCTTCAAAGCTGGCATGCTCGACTCCCAAGGAACGGCCCTTGGTTTTTGATTTGGGTACTGCTTCGCCACGATTTAAAAAGGCATGCTTGGCCTGCGGAATTTCTTGCATGATGATCTTACGAATGCGCTCCCCATTGTAATCCGGATCCGTAAAAACTATGACTCCACGCAACTCCTGCAAGGTGGCAATTCGTTCTAGGTCATCATGATTAATGGCGGATCCACGTGTCTCATAGGTATCCACCTCATAATAGCGTTTCAGATTGGCCGTATCATCCTTGCCTTCAACAACAATCACTTCTGGTATTTTTCTTTTCTCAGTCAAGGCCAAATACCTTTCTCGCATTGTCATAGGTGGCTTGAGCTACTTCTTCTGTTGTCAAGCCACGTAGTGTTGCAATATGATCCACTACATAGCGGGTGTAGGCTGTTTTATTTTCCCGGCCCCGCTTAGGAACTGGTGCCAGATAAGGGGCATCTGTCTCAACCAATATCTTATCAAGCGGAAGGCCAGCTGCCGCTTCTTGGACATCTGTCGCCTTCTTAAACGTCACCACTCCAGAGAAGGAAATCATCATTCCCAGATCCATGAAACGTTTGGCTTCTTCAAGACTACCGGAGAAAGAATGCATGATGCCACCGCGCGGGCCCACTCCTTCACTCTTGATAATGGCGTAGGTATCTTCGAGAGCATCACGCGTATGCACTACAAAAGGCAAGTCCAAGTCCTTAGACAGTTGGATCTGACGGCGAAAAACCTTTTCTTGAACGTCTTTTGGTGCCGTCATCCAGTGGTAATCGAGACCGATTTCTCCTAGGGCGACGACTTTAGGATGTTTCAACTGTTCAAGTAAATAAGCCTCTACTTCAGGACTATAGTCGCCCGCCTCAGTGGGATGCCAACCCAGGGTAAGATAAACTTCCGGGTACTGGTCGGCCAAGGCTATTGCTCGTTCGATGGTTGGTTTGTCAAAGCCAACAACATTGTGGGCATGGACTCCCAGCTCTTTAGCTAGTTCTAATTCCTCTTTTTCTCTCCCTGCAAACTCTTCAACGTTGAGGTGAGTATGAGTATCAAAAATCTGCATATGGATCCTTTTCTACGATTTTTCTCATTCTATTATAACAGAAAGCCTAGCTGAATACACTTTTGGCAAAACAAAAACCAGTAGTCTCGAGTTTCTACTGGTTTTTAGTTTTTTATCTGAATTACGCAGCCAAAACTTTGCGTCCTTTACGACGACGAGCTGCCAATACGCGACGACCGTTTTTAGTTGCCATACGGTGACGGAAACCATGTTTGCGCGCACGACGAAGTTTACTTGGTTGATAAGTACGTTTCACGATGAATACCTCCTCATAGATTTTGTATTCGTTTAGCCGGCTATAATGTGATCAGTTACTAAACATACTTTACTATTCTATCTGATTCACGTCTGTTTGTCAATAGCTATGAAAAATTTGTTGGGGCAGGTTCAATGATACCGCTTTTATTGGGCATCTCCTTCTATCCTTTGACGAGTCGCTTCATAGTAAGGAAGCAAGCTAGCCATTCCTTTTTTTAATTCCTCAAGAATGGCATCTCGACTCGTCGCTTGCGATAGATTGACATCGACTTTTACCAAGACCTTTCGGACCTGGCCAGTTTCCACACCTTTGAGAAGTCTCTGGCGATTGGCTTCTGTCCCTTGGAATCGTTGACTGACACCTTCTATTTGGGCGAAGTAATAGACTGGCGAAGAAACCGGAAGAGTTAAAACGCGGTTCTGCTTTTGTAGACTCTCCTCATCCTTCTTGCGTTCGATAAAACTTACTTCCAGTGACACACCAAAGTCCTTCGCATCTCCATAAAGTCGCAAGGCAAACATCGGATCCGTTATCTCTCCCTCTCCTTGGAGATAAGCCCAAAAATGAGGGCGAAGAATTTGAGCTTGATTCATCCACTGACTGGTCCGATCTTGTTTTAAATGCGGAAAGAGCTTCTGAAAATCGCTGACCAAGTGGGTGAATTCCTGCCGAGCTTCTTGCCCTAACTCGCGATACTCTACCATTCGCTCTGCATCCTCACCAGCTTTAGCAGGAGCCAGGTACTTGATCCCCTGATAATTCAAAAAGTCTCTTATCTTACTATACATTCTAGTTTTCCTTTCTCAGACAGAAAAGGAGAGAGCAAGCTTACACCCCTCTCTCCCTTTAGCATCTTCCTTTTTTGATGGCAGATTAACCTTCAATATCGACGACAACGTAACGATTTGGTTCTTCTCCTTCAGAATAGCTGGTGACTCCATCCATTTTCGATACGATGCGGTGGATGATCTTGCGTTCGCTATTAGACATTGGATCTGTATGTTGCGCTCGACCTTCTTCTAGAGCACGACTTGCCAATTTTTGCGCATAGCTTTGAAGGACTTCTGCACGGTGTTCAACATAATCATTAACGTTGATCGCAATGTAGAAATTCTTAGAATACTGATTGTAAAGGTAGTTCTGTGCCAACAATTGAAGGGCCTTGAGAACTTTCCCGTGGTAGCCAATGACACGGCCTGGCTCATTGGTATCAATCTGCATATTGATGGTGCGACGGTTGTAGCTGCTTGAGATGCTAGCTTCGACATCCATTTCATCAATAACGGTTTGAACATAGGCAGTGACATCAGAAACAACCTTTTCAATGTCATAGCTTTCTTCTACTTCAATGCCCAAGTCAGCAAAATCAGACGTTTGGCGGATCTCAGCTTCGTTAAGACTTGAATCGAGAATCTCTCCATGACCTTGTTCTTCAAGAATGGTTTCAGGAGCCTTCTCATGTTTGAGAATCTCAGCCTTCACTTCTTCAGAAACTTCTTGGCCTTCTTCTTCAACTTTTTTAATCGCTGCTACCACGCGCCCCAAATCAACAGTCTCTTCACTGACACTCTTGACAGGTTCATTTTGAGCATTAATTTCCTCAGGAACTCCCTTAACAGCTTGTTGATTGGCTTTTGTCACTGTAGTTTCTGCAATTGGTTCGATGTCTACCACAGCTGGCTTCTTACCAAAGAGACCAAGGAACCCTTTCTTTTCACGAGAAACGACAGTAATATGTGCTTTCATGCGCGGGATATCTAATTCTTTCAAACCATTTTGAATGGCTTCTTCAACATTGACTCCTGTATATTGGACCATCTGTCAAACTCCTTCTTAGTTTTTCTTTTTCTGTGCTTTGTTAAATGCACGTCGTTTTTGTTTTTCTAGATCTTTGATTGCCTGTTGCTCTGCTTCACGCGCCGCAATAATCTTAAATGGATTGTTCAATAGGTAAGTTTGCCCAACTTGGTAAGCATTGGAAACCACCCAGTAGAGAGCAACCCCGCTGGCTGAGTACATAGCAAAGAAGAAAATCATCACGGGCATTGCATACATCATGGCTGTCATTCCACCATTTTTTTCTGGCATGGCTTTGTTGCTCAACCAGGTGCTAAAGAAGGTGAAGACGGCTGCCAAAACTGGCAAAATAAAGGTTGGGTCTGTTGCGCTCATATCCAACCAAAGAAAATGACCGACTTTTAGGAATTCTACCCGACTCAAAGCTTGGAACAAGGCCATCAAGACTGGCATTTGAACAAGCAATGGCAAGAAGGCAGAGGAAGTCTTGACGCCTTTTTCTTTATAGAGTTCCCGCATTTCTTCTGACATGCGAGTGCGGCTTTCCAAATCCTTCCCAGGATACTTGGCCTGGATTTCTTTCACTAGTGGCTGAATCTCCTGCATTTTGCGCGAGGAGGTCATTTGGTATTGGAAAACTGGCAAAAGAATGGTCCGAATCAAGAGAGTGAAGAGGATAATCCCGACTCCGATGTTTCCTCCGATAGAAAGAAAACGGATGACTTCAGCAAAGAAGTAAACAAATTTTTCCCAAACTCCTGATGATTGGGAAGTCACTTCAGACGTTCCACAGGCTGTTAATAAAAGGAGGGCTCCTCCGAGTAAGCTAGCTACTTTTAGTTTCTTTTTCACGTAATTACCTTTCCTGACGATAGACTTGCGCTAATTTTAATACATGGACTAGATTTTTTTCGACCTGATCAAAATCCAGTTCTTCAACTCCCTTTCGAGCAATCACAACAAAATCATCTGCTACAAGATGATCCTGGTGCTTCATTAAAACATGCCGAATCAAGCGCTTGATTCGGTTGCGTGTCACAGCATTTCCTAGTTTTTTACTCACGGATAAGCCGACACGGAAATGGGGCTGCTCTTGTGGCAAACGGTAGATGACAAATTTTCTATTTGCACAATTCTTGCCGCTTTTAAAAATGGCATTGAAATCTTTTTCTCGCTTGACACGATAGCTTTTTCTCAAACTCCCACTCCCTCTTTTAAATTTATTCTATTATACCATAATTTCAAAAAAAACCAACGACCTTCTGGCTCTTGGTTTAAAGCCTCCTCCAGTGCCGTCAAAACGGCTAGGAGAAGAGATGCTGGATGGTTGATAAGATGATGGGTAAGCTATAAATGAAGTTCAAGCCGATATGAGCAAGGATAGGATAATACAATGAGCTCGTCTTTTCATTCAATAATCCAAAAATAAGGGCGGGGATGGTATAGATCAAAAAACTCAAAAAAGTAAAAGGATGCTGGAGGAATTGAAGTCCACTATAGATAAGGGCTGGGGCCCATACACTCGCGTAGAAGGGCCATTTTTTAAAATAGGCTTGGACAAGCGCTCCACGAAAGATCAGTTCCACGGTCATCGGTCGAATGATGACCACTAATACAAAGAGGATGAGAGATCCTAAGGCTTCCAAGGTCACCGGAAAAGAGTGATAAATAGCTAGACGTCCTTTGGTGAACCCACTAAGAAAGTAGTCTAGCCAGTAGATGGCACAACTGGAGAATATAGTAGCGTAGATAGCGGGAAGGAATTGTTTCTTCTTCGCCCACTGAAAAACCATACGTGGACTGTATTTCTTTACCAATGAAAAAACAAGCACCAAATAACCTGCCTCTAAAAAGAGAAGGGTCCAAAAATAGCTAAGAGCTTGGCCGACTTGGTTGCTGACTAGTTGGGCCAACTCGCGAAATTGTGGCCGAACTAAGATATAGAAGACCAGTAGTAAAAGTGGATAAAAGAGCTTGGCTTTTGTCTTTAAAAATTTCATACATTCCTTTCGAGGGAGACAAAAAATGATTTATTGCATCTTACCATAATCATTCCTAGGATTCAATTAGAAAGTGAACCCAAAAAGGTCGAGACAACCGTCTCTGACCTCTAATTTCTATTGGAATGCTCGTTCTCCCCTTTTATGTAAATCACAAAGCCTACAAGCACGGACACAAGAATGGCTAGACACAGAATGGTTTCTAACCAGACAAGGGGCCTTAACAGAGAACTGTGCAATAGGCCTTGGGCCATTTTCAGGGAAGTAGCTGTGATGACCGTCGGGAAGGTTAAGGCTGAAAAGGCTGGTTGAAAGCCCTCTTTTAACATTTTAGGCAGACGCGTTAAAACGAAGAAATAAAAAGCTTGAGAGAGTCCAACCATGGTGTATAACAGCCAAACAGGTAGACTGGCTCCACCCACACGAACCAGGGCCGCTAACAGAAGAGAAAAGGGGGCACAATAGATGCCTTCTTGCCCTAATAAGTGGCTCGGTAAAGGGGCGGTCTTCAACCCCTGGTAGATCAAGGGGTAAAGAATCAAGGTTAAGACAAAGCCAAATCCGAAAGTCAGATAGGCCAGCCCAACCACTCCTACCACTGGGTAGGTCAAGGCAGCAACAGCAATCCCCACATAAAGAACGGTCCAACTAGGGGTGGCATTGGCTCTTGGTTTTGCCAATATATGGGTCTTGGTAAAGTAGAAGATCAAGCCACAATCTAAGAGGAAAGCAGCCCACCAAACTGCCTGGGCGAGTCCTCCAAATGTCGGAAAGAGTCGTAAGAGATAAGTCGATAAAACCATCCCAGCCATGGGGAAGGTCGCCATCCCAGATAGAAGGGCCGGTTCTTGTAGTTCAATCTTGGTTTCTGACCAGTAGATCAGATGGTGACATAAAAAGAAAACCCATAGGATCAAACCCGTCAAACTGAAGAAATGAGCCAGAACTGGGAAGGTATCAGACAGAAGGTTTCCAGCCCCTGCTAAACCTAACAGGCAGCCTGAAAATGCTAAAGGAATCTTTTTCATCTTGATCTCCAATCATTTTATCGCTTTCAGTATACCATAAAATACCAGGAGGGATCATCAAAAAAAAGTAGACACTAAAACTACTTCTTTTTTAAAATGCTTTAATTACTCTAGTATATAAGGAATTATGGAGTTTTTTTGCTGTAAATAAGCCCCATAAATCTCTAAAGACCATTAACACATAGAACTCCCCTATTCAAATGTAAAACTGAAAGCTACCAATAACCTCATCAAAGGCATCAAGCAAAATACTGTTGCTTTCCAGAACATTGACCACTTTAAAACTAGAATTTTCATCGTTTTGAACATCAAAAAGGAGAGAACCAATTCGATCCTCTCCAAGGTGTAACGTTTCCTCACCCATTATAGCTGACAAAATACCCAGAGTCCTTCTCCAATCTCCCTCTGAGATTTTAGAGTAGCAATCTTGACACTTACTTCTTTATAATGCAATCTATAAGCCTCTGTCAACATTCTTAAATAAGAATAAATGTATTCCTATTTTGCAATTTCTTCCAACATTTTTTCAATGTGTTGGATAGATTTCTCGCGACCAAGCAAGTAGATGGTTTCTGGCAATTCTGGTCCGTGCATCTCTCCTGAAACGGCGATACGGATTGGCATGAAGAGGTTCTTCCCTTTGATACCTGTTTCTTTTTGAACTGCTTTGATTTGCGGGAAGATATTTTCTGCCACAAACTCGTCATCTGACATGGCTTCGAGCTTGGCTTTGAATGCTTCAAGTACCGTTGGTACTGTTTCACCAGCCATGACTTCTTTCTCAGCTTCGGTCAATTCTGGGAAGTCCGAGAAGAAGAGGTCTGTCAATGGAACGATTTCATCCACTGACTTCATTTGTGGTTTATAGAGTTCCACCAATTTCTCAGCCTTGTCTGTCAAACGTCCTGCTGCTTCGAGGAATGGTTTTGCCATTTCAAAAATGGTCGCAAGATCTGCATTCTTGATATACTCATTGCTCATCCAGTCCATTTTCTTTTGGTCGAATGCTGCTGGAGACTTGCTGAGGCGGTTTTCATCAAAGAGCTTGATGAGTTCTTCGCGAGAGAAGATTTCGTCTTCCCCACCAGGGTTCCAACCAAGAAGGGCGATAAAGTTAAAGACTGCTTCTGGAAGGTACCCTTTCTTACGATAGTCTTCGATGAACTGAAGGGTATTGGTATCGCGTTTAGACAACTTCTTACCAGTTTCAGAGTTGATGATCAAGGTCATGTGACCGAACTCTGGAGCTTCCCATCCAAGCGCTTCATAAACCATGAGCTGTTTTGGTGTATTGGCAATGTGGTCATCTCCACGGATGACGTGAGAGATTTGCATGTCATGGTCATCGATCACAACGGCAAAGTTGTAAGTTGGGTAACCATCTTTCTTTTGGATAACCCAGTCACCACCGATATTGCCACCTTCAAACTCAATATCGCCTTTGACCATATCATGCCATTTGTAGATACCTGACTCATTCACTGCCAAGCGAACCGTAGGAATAATTCCCGCTGCTTCACGTTCTGCGATATAAGCTGCTTTTTTTTCTTCGCTCATGCCAAGGTATTCATTGATATAGCGAGGTGTTTCACCCGCCGCTTCTTGGCGTTCACGTTCCGCTACCAACTCTTCTTCTGTAACGTAAGATTTATAGGCTTTTCCTTCGGCCAAGAGTTGGTCAATGTATTTTTGATAGAGTTCCAAACGTTCAGACTGGCGGTAGTTCTCATGCGTCTCTGGACTTTCATCCCAGTCCATACCCAACCAACGAAGGTTTTCCAGCTGGGAACGTTCTCCATCTTCGACGTGGCGCTTACGGTCCGTATCTTCGATACGGATGATAAAGGTTCCACCATGGTGGCGCGCATACAAGTAGTTAAACAATGCTGTACGAGCATTTCCGATGTGTAGTAGTCCGGTTGGACTTGGTGCATAACGCACACGAATATCTTTAGTCACGTATGTTTCTCCTAATTGTTCATTGATTCTGGGCTTCTCTTCTAACTGGCCCAGGCACTTTTCACTCTATTATAGCATATCTCTGCATGAGTAGCTTCCTAATCGAGTCGTTCTTCTAGTTCAAAATCAATTGGCAGGGTTGCTAAGAAATGCTCCAACTCCCGCTCCCAATAAAACCATTCATGTTTTCCTGGTCCATGGCTGTAGGTGATATCAAAACCGAGGTCCTTCAGATGATCAACAGCTGTATTGTTGGCCTCATACAGAGCATCCTGCTCGCCACACCACGCCCATAAGACCGTCTTTTTATCTGAGTACTTCTCCGCAATGCTCTCCAAGGAGTAAGGACTCGTCGTCCAATCTTCTAGCTCTCCAAAGACCCCTTGCCAATAAGCCTTACTGCCAAGGTCAGTGTCTGCCAGTTGACGTCCCTCAAAGCTAAGAGCACCAGAAAAGCTAGCAGCATGCGAGAAGCGATTGGTTTGAAGGGCGAGTTTGAAAGATCCATAGCCCCCCATCGATAGACCAGCGATAAAGGTCTTCTCCCGCTTCTTAGTCATATTGGGGAAGAAGCGTGCCAAGGTCTTAGGCAATTCCTCTGCGATGGCTGTGTAGTAGGGATAGCCATACTGGGTATCCGTATACCAACCATTATTGGTATTAGGCAAGACAACAATCAGATTGGTCGAACGTAAGATCCGTTCTACATTGGTCCGTTTCAACCAGGAGTACTGATTGCCATTCATCCCATGAAGGAGATAGAGGACCGGGATATCTTGATCATCTGGATTTTCCACCCGAGATCCATCTGGGTAGAGGACGTTGATCCCCCACTCCATTGCGAGCGCTTCTGAATAGTATTCAATCTGCATTACTGCCATCTATCTTTCCTCACTATTTCTTCTTTTCCTTGATAAGAAAAAGCCGACGATCGACTTTTCCTCTTATCTTAATCCTAGCGTACTTCCATGACGACTGGCAAGATAGCTGGTCGACGTTTGGTCTGGTCAAAGAGGTACTTGGCCAAACTATCACGAACAGCACCCTTGAGCTCGCCCCAATCGAAGCTGTCCTGGGCTAAGTATTCTTCCACACTTTGGTTGACAATCTCAGCACTTTCGCGCAAGATATCGCGACTCTTCTTCACATAGATAAAACCACGAGTGTGAACTTTTGCCTTCGAGATAATGCGTTTTTCACGACGGTTAACCGTAATGGCCACAATAAAGATACCATCTTCTGAAAGGACTTTCCGGTCACGGAGCACGACATTTCCAACATCCCCAATGGCATTCCCATCGATGAGGACATCTCCAGCAGAGACGCTACCTGCAGGAACGAAGTCACCATTATCATATTCCATGATGGTGCCTTTTTTCGGAATGAAGATATTTTCAGGCAAAATCCCCACTTCCATCGCAAGCCGTGCATGGGCATCCAATTCGCGGTATTCCCCTTGAATTGGGAACAGATAGTTGGGGCGCAGGAGGTTGATCATCAATTGAAGATCACGCGCATTTCCGTGTCCTGATACACGCAAGCTTTGAGTAATCGCTTTTACGACCCCGCCTGCTTGATAGACCATGTTTTCTACACGTGCCATAACCGCTTCTTTAGCGATAGATGGAGTTGTTACGATATAGACCAAGTCACCATCCTTGATTTCAACATAGCGGTGACGGCCAATGGACATTTTACGGAGGCCGTTGATGGGTTCACCCATCCGCCCCGTTTCAAGAATAATCAATTCATGATCCTCAAAACGAGACATTTCTTTTGGCTTGATCAATATTTTTTCGTTGGCCAAAGACAGTTTATTTAAACGAATCCCTGTCCGGACAATATTTTCTACGTCAAATCCAGTCAAGACAACCCGGCGTCCTGTCTCTGCAGCTGCGTCAAAGACTTGCTGGATCCGTGATAGGTTACTTGCAACAGCGGCTACAATGATACGGCCATCCCAGTCAGCAATCGTATCTAGGATTTCATCCCCAACCTCTTGCTCACTAGCCACTTGAATCTTACTATCGGCATTGGCAGAGTCACTCAAGAGAGCGAGGACGCCTTCTTGTCCAATCTCTGCCAAACGAGCAAAGTCAGTCGCATAAAACTCACTCGCTGTCTGGTCAAACTTGAAGTCTCCTGTATAGACGATACTTCCTTCAGAAGTCTTGATGACAATTCCTAAACTTTCTGGAATAGAGTGGGTTGTCTGGAAGAAGGAAACAACGGTTCCTCCAAAATCAATCTCTGAGTTGGCATCGATTACATGGAAATCATTGAACTTCTTGACACTGTCATTGCTCTTGACAAAGAGTTTGGCCAACTCGATGGTCAACTCTGACCCAAATACGGGAACTTTAGCCTCCGCTAAAAGATAGGGAAGGGCTCCAATGGCATCCGCATGCCCGTGCGTTAAAAAGACTCCTGCGATACGATCGCTATTCTCAAAGAGGTAGTCCATGTTGGGAATAACGACATCGACCCCTAGTTGCTCATTTTCTGGATACTTGAGACCAGCATCCAAAACAAAAATAGAGCCATTTACTTCAGCTATGTAGAGGTTTTTCCCGTTTTCACGGACTCCACCTAAAGTAATCAACTTAATGTTACTCATGTTTTCTCCTTTATGTGATGGTTCATACTTACGGTCCTTGGCTCACCAAGTCGAATTACAGTTTTGCAATTTTCTTGCATATCTAGAACATTATACTATTTTTTCACGATTTTTTCAAAAGTCAGACCAAACAAAAGCCCTCCATCATCTGATGGAGGAACCCTTATCAAAACCCAAGACGACAGCATAGAATGTCAGCTTGCTAAAGAGACGCTAGTCCGTATGATAGTCATTTTTCTTATTCTCAATCACCCGTATCGCCGCCTTGATCACATGAAATTCATTTAACAGTTCTTCTAGGTGGTGGTAATTCCGATCGCTGAGAGCCCCTTTCTTGAGGGTTTGGGACAAGCTATAAAACCGATCAACATGCTCTTCAATATTGGCCAGTAACTCTTTCGCCTCTTTCAAACGGTAGCGATTCAGAAGCTTGCTTTGGCTATGTTTATAGGCGAGCACATTCTCACGATGAATATCTTGACAGACTTCCTTCTGCTCTTCATCCACCGTCAAATTGACCGCTTGGAAGCAAGTAATAAATTCTCGCTTCTTCAGATCACACACAAAGACGACACCGTCCTCTGCTACATAGGCTTCCGTATCGGGCCGTTGATCAAAACTGCTATCAAAATGATGAAGCGAGGGCACATGTTGATTGACCCAGCGTTTCAACTGCTCTTTATCGACCCCAAATCGTTCCATTGCTCTTTCTTTAAAGTGATCTCGACAGCTATATTCATGTGCGTATGGCAATCCCACTGACCTCACCTCAACTTTCTAGCATGACAGACAAAAAGACCTCCAGTCTTACGGGACTAGAGGTCTGGTCTGCTTCACTGACAAGAGGCGATTAACCATTTAGGCTAACGAAAACAACAGTTATGATTTTCATTTCTTTTCATGGTACGTTTTCACATACCAGTGGTTTTCTTTGCAATTTCTCTTTCAGTTTTGTTACAAAGCACTCAGTTGAGCATACCGAAGTTCGAAAACCATCTAAAGCTTCCACTACTATTTCCACGTATTTCAATGTCATTTAGTAAGTTAAGCAGACTTACTTGACGGCTCAACCGATTTAACATTTCCGGCGTTAAGGCTCTTTTCATAAAGAGCACGAACAAGTGTCAGCGAAGACAGACCTAAAACGAAGTAACCTAATGTATGAATCTATAAGGCATTGGTATCAACCCCTTCTCCCTTATCTTCACCTATAGTATACTCCTTTAATATTGGTATTGCAAGCGATTACACGCTGAAACTAGTTTCTAAATTTACTCAAAGAAACGGTAGTAATCAGACAGGTCCATCTTAGCCTTTTCCTCTTGGTTCAAGTCCTGGATAATCTTTCCATCCTTCATGACAATCAAGCGATTCCCGTACTTGAGCGCATCTTCCATATGGTGGGTAATCATCAAGGCAGTCAGTCGATCCGTTTTGACAAATCGATCCGTCAGCTCCATCAAGGCCTGACTCGTCTTGGGATCGAGAGCAGCTGTATGCTCATCCAAGAGCAAGAGTTCAGGACGCTTCAGGGTAGCCATCAACAGGCTCAGAGCTTGACGTTGTCCACCAGATAAGAATTCTACCGCCGTATCGACATGCTTCTCTAAACCATTGCCAATCTGGCTCAAAACCTCTTTAAACTCGTCTTTGTACTGGGCAAGGCGACGAGGAACCAAGCCCCGCTTTTCTCCTCGAAATTTTGCAATCAGGAGATTCTCGGCCACTGTCATACGAGGAGCCGTCCCCATCTTTGGATCTTGGAAGACCCGGGATAGGTATTTGGCCCGTTTTTCCGGACCATAGTGCGTCACGTCCTCTCCCTTGATCAAGACTTGACCACTGGTCAGAGGCAGAGTTCCAGCCAGGGTGTTGAAAAGGGTTGACTTACCAGCACCATTGCCCCCAAGAATGGTGATAAAGTCATGCTCATGAATCTCCAAAGAGACATTATCCAAAATGACTTTTTCTTCATTCAAGCCATTGTTCACCACGATGGTGGCATTTTTTAATTCTACAATTGCGGTCATTTGCTGAGTTTGACTCCTTTCAGCAGTTTCTCTTTAAAGGTTGGAATCATGAGACAGATCGCCAAGATGATAGCGCTAAAGATGCGAATGTAGCTGGTATTGACACCGATGGCAATCACAGCCCAAATTAAGAATTGATAAATGATTGATCCAATAACGATACTGAGCAAACGTTCTGCTAAGGTTAGTTTTGAGAAAAGGACCTCTCCGATAATCAAGCTAGCCAAACCAACAACGATGACCCCGATCCCTCGAGAAGCATCTGCATAGCCTTCTTGCTGGGCCATCAAGGCACCTGACAAGGCGATAATCCCATTAGAAACTACTAGCCCCATCAACTCCATCCGGCTGGTATGGATCCCAAAGCTTTTAGCCATCTCAGGATTGTCCCCCGTCGCAATATAGGCTTGCCCCAATTTAGTATCTAAAAAGAAGAGCATGGCAGCAATCACCAGAGTTACAAAGATGATCCCGATGATAATCTCGTTTACGCCACTGGCGATAGGAATCATATCTTGGATTTTTGAGTAGCCAAGCAAACCCAGGTTGGCCCGTTGCATCACAAAGAGAATGACTGAGTTACAGGAAGTCATCACCAAAATCCCCGATAACAGAGTCGGAATCTTTCCTTTGGTATAAAGAAGACCTGTAGCCAATCCAGCCAAGCACCCCGCACCAATGGCCGCCAGGGTGGCTAATAAAGGGTGAACCCCTTTGGTAATCAGAGTTACCGCAACGGCTCCTCCTAATGGAAAGGAACCCTCTGTGGTCATATCTGGGAAATCCAAGATACGGAAGGTCATAAAGATCCCTAGCCCCAAAATAGCCCAGATCAAGCCTTGTGAAATAATCGAAATAAGCATATCTTTGTCCTAACTATTGTAAATATCCTCTATTGTATCATATTGCGAGACGTGATTTCAATGCTTTCAAGAAATAACAAAAAGGCCCCACTCCTTAAAGCGAGGCCTCCTTGTGGAAAACTAAAGCATTTACGATCCTAGTGTGAATCGTTAGTGTCTACCACTTGTTTAGTCTTCGTTTTTCTTGCGTCTTGCAAGGCCAGCCAGTCCGACCAAACCAAGAGCAGCGCCTAACAATGCAGCAGAAGCTGATTGTTCTTCACCAGTAGAAGGAAGTTCTGGTGCTGGCGGTGTTACCGGTGGTGTTGGTGGTGTCACCGGTGGTGTTGGTGGTGTTACCGGTGGTGTTGGTGGTGTTACCGGTGGTGTTGGTGGTGTCACCGGTGGTGTTGGTGGTGTCACCGGTGGTGTTGGTGGTGTTACTGGTGGTTTCGGTGGAATTACCTTGTTGTTGAACTCAGTATCTTCCGGTAATTGAGAAGTTGTCGTTAAGACTTTGCCTTCTTTAGTAACTGTTACTGTTACTGTAGCTACCATCTTATCGTATTCAACTCCTGCTTCAGTACCTTTAACCTCTTCCACTGTGTAAGTGTGAGTTCCTTCTTCTCCACGTTTGAACTCTAATGCAGAGAACTTGATGTTTCCTGATGCATCGTTCTTAACTGTTTCAATAACTTTTCCATCTTTATCTTTAAGTACGAAGCTAAATTCACCTTCTTTTAGCTCACGTCCTTCAAGTTTCTTAGTGAAATTAAATTCAACTTTAGTTGGGATGTTAACGACACGTTTTTCTGTTGGTTTTTCTGGTTTTTCAACAGATTTCTTAGTTGGATCGTATTGGTGAACAGTTTGTGAAGCAGTGTTTTCGATATCTACACCATCTTTAGCTGTTGCTTTAATAGTTGCAGGGATCTCAAACTTGTAGTAACGTCCGAATGCAAATTTAGCAGTGTCGATTACTGGAGTGTTTTCTGCATCTCCAAGTGACTTAGTCAAGTCTGTCTTAGAAGTTGCAGTGATCACACCATTTTCAACCTTGATATCAAATTTAGCTGTCACATCTTCTCCTGTTACAGAGTCGTATGCTTTAATTTCTACTACGTTGACGTCTAAGTTTTCGCTGTCATATTTATCTGTTACACCTACAGATTGAATATTGTGAGCTTCAGTGAACTTAGTTGTATCCAACCATACTTGGTAGTATACTTTATCACCCTTCTTAAGTGTCTTCGTATTGATATTTTGAGCTTCATTATTATCAGCTTGATCAACATAAGGATTTGCATTCGTATCAGCAACCTTATCTGCCAATTCTTTATCATCATCCAGAAGTTTGTTGCCAGTGATATCGAATTTCTCTTCATTAAGAATGTATTTCTCTGGGTTAAATTCTGGAGTTTCTGGTGGAGTTACCTTGTTGTTGAACTCTTTATCTGCTGGTTCTGTTACGTCAGTAATGAGAGCTTTAGCTGTTCCGTCATGTTTAACTTCCACAGTTACTGTTGCCTTCATCGTATCGTATGCTACAGTTCCATCAGTACCCTTCACTTCTTCAACTGTGTAAGTATGAGTTCCTTCTTGGCCCTTCTTGAATTCAAGAGCTGAGAACTTAACGTTACCAGATGCATCATTGCTTACAGTTTCAACAACTTCACCTGCTGCATTCTTAAGAACGAAGCTGAATTCGTTAGCTTTAAGTTCACGACCTTCCAACTTCTTAGTAAAGTTAAATTCAATTGAAACCGGTACGTTGTTGACACGTTTTTCAGTTGGTTTACTTGGTTTTTCAACTGTCTTAGAAGTTGGGTTGTAGTAGTTGACTACTTGAGCCGCAGTGTTTTCGATGTCTACTCCACCTGCAACATCTGCTTTAACAGTCGCTGGGATATCAAACTTGTAGTAACGTCCAAATTCGAATTTAGTTGTATCGATGATTTGAGTGTTGTCCGCATCGCCAAGTGACTTCGTGAAGCCAGCTTTAAGAGTTGCAGTGATCACACCATTTTCAACCTTGATGTCGAACTTGTCTGTTACATCTGCTCCACTTACTGAATCGTAAGCCTTGATAGCTGAAGCATCTACATCAACTTTCGTTTCATCAAAGTCATCAGTGATTCCTACAGTTTGAACGTTGTCTTTGTTAGCTACGTCAAATTTAGTTGTATCCAACCATACTTGATAGTAAAGTTTTTGACCACGTTTAACAGTCTTGGTGTTGATGTTTTGAGCTTCATTGTTGTTAGCTTGATCTACATATGGATTTGTATTTGTTTCTCCATATTTATCAGTCAACTCAGCATCATCATCAAGAAGCTTGTTATCAGTGATTGAGAATTTCTCTTCATTCAAGACATATTTCTCTGGTTGGAAATTAGGTTCTTCTGGAGGAGTGACACGGTTGTTAAATTCTTTATCCGCAATTTCGCCTACAGTTGCGATCAGAACTTTAGCTGTTCCATCGTGTTTCACTGTAACTGTTACATTCGCTTTCATTGTGTCGTATGTAACGGTTGCGTCTGTGCCTTTAACTTCTTCTACTGTGTAGTTGTGAACGCCTTCTTGACCTTTCTTGAATTCAAGAGCTGAGAACTTAACGTTACCAGCTGCATCGTTCGTCACAGTTTCAAGAGTATTACCTTCTGAATCTTTAAGAACGAAGCTGAATTCGTTAGCTTGAAGTTCACGTCCTTCCAACTTCTTAGTAAAGTTGAACTCAATTGAAACCGGTACGTTGTTGACACGTTTTTCAGTTGGTTTGCTTGGTTTTTCAACTTTCTTAGTGGTTGGGTTGTAGTAGTTGACTACTTGAGCCGCAGTGTTTTCGATATCTACACCAGCTGCAACTGATTGTTTAACTGTTGTTGGAATGTCAAACTTGTAGTAACGTCCAAATGCGAATTTAGTTGTGTCTATAACTTGAGTGTTGTCCGCATCGCCAAGTGACTTCGTGAAGCCAGCTTTAAGAGTTGCAGTAATGACTCCGTTATTAACTGTAATATCAAATTTAGCTGTTACATCATCACCTGTTACTGAATCGTAGGCTTTGATCTTAGTAGCATCAAGATCCAATTTCGCTTCATCGTAGTCATCTGAGATTCCTACTGATTGGATATTGTCCTTGTTAGCTGCGTCGAATTGTGTTGTATCCAACCATACTTGGTAAACCAACTTGTCGCCACGTTTAACAGTCTTAGTGTTCAAGTTTTCTTTTTCATTATTTGATGCATCATCCGCGTATGGATTGGTATTTGTATCTGCGTACTTGTCTGCCAACTCTTTATCATCATCAACGAGTTTGTCGCCTGTGATATCGAATTTCTCTTCTTTAACAACGTATTTCTCTGGTTGGAACTTAGGTTCTTCTGGAGGCGTTACCACATTGTTGAACTCTTTGTCTTCAGCGTCTGTTACGTTTGTAACTAATGATTTAGCTGTTCCATCATGAGATACCACAACTTTAACTGTAGCTACCATTGTATCGTATGTAACAGTTGCGTCTGTTCCAACAACTTCTTCAACAGTATAGTTGTAAGTTCCTTCATCACCCTTCTTAAATGTAAGAGCTGAGAATTTAACTTTTCCGTCAGCATCATTCTTCACAGTTTGAAGTTCTTTACCTGTCGAATCTTTAAGCACGAAGCTGAATTCTTGATCTTTCAACTCACGTCCTTCCAACTTCTTCGTAAAGTTGAATTCTACTGAAAGTGGTACGTTGTTGACACGTTTCTCAGTTGGTTTGCTTGGTTTTTCAACTTTCTTGCTTACTGGATTGTAGTAGTTGACTACTTGAGCCGCAGTGTTTTCGATGTCTACTCCACCTGCAACGTCTGCTTTAACAGTTGCTGGGATATCAAATTTGTAGTAACGTTCAAATGCAAATTTTGTTGTGTCAATGATTTGAGTATTTTCTGCATCACCCAATGACTTCGTGAAGCCAGCTTTAAGGGTTGCAGTCATCACACCATTTTCAACCTTGATGTCGAACTTGTCTGTTACATCGTCACCAGTTACTGAGTCGTATGCTTTGATTGTTGAAGCATCTACATCAACTTTTGTTTCATCGAAGTCATCAGTGATTCCTACTGATTGAACGTTTTCTTTGTTAGTTGATGAGAATTTAGTTGTATCCAACCATACTTGGTAGTAGATCTTATCTCCGCGGTTAACAGTTTTGGTATTGATGTTTTCTGCTTCGTTGTTTGAAGTTCCATCTACATATGGGTTTGTATTTGTTTCACCATATTTATCAGTCAACTCAGCATCATCATCAAGAAGTTTGTTTTCAGTGATTGAGTATTTCTCTTCATTCAACACATACTTCTCTGGTTGGAACTTAGGTTCTGTTGGAGGAGTTACTGTATTGTTGAACTCTTTGTCAGCTGGTTCAGTTACGTTAGCAACCAATGCTTTCGCTGTTCCATCGTGTGATACTGTTACAGTTACTTCTGCTTTCATAGTATCATATGTTACAGTTGTGTCTGTTCCTGCTACCTCTTCAACAGTATATTTGTGAGCTCCTTCTTCACCTTTTTTGAATTTAAGTGCTGAGAACTTAACGTTTCCTTCCGCATCATTCTTAACCGTTTGAATTTCTTTGCCAGTTGAATCTTTCAGTACGAAGCTAAATTCGTTCGCTTTAAGCTCACGACCTTCCAAACGTTTCGTGAAGTTGAATTCTACAGTGATTGGCACACTGTTCACACGTTTTTGAGTTGGTTTTTCTGGAGTTTCTACAGATTTGCTTACTGGGTTGTAAACGTGAACAATCTGATTGGCTTTGTTTTCGATGTCTACTCCACCTGCAACGTCTGCTTTAACAGTTGCTGGAATATCAAATTTGTAGTAACGTCCAAATGCAAATTTAGTTGTGTCGATAACTTGAGTATTTTCTGCATCACCTAAAGATTTGTTCATAGAAGCTTTAGATGTAGCTGTAATGACTCCGTTAGCTACTGTAATATCAAATTTAGATGTTACATCTTCACCAGTTACGCTGTCATAAGCCTTGATGTCAGTAGCGTTAACAGTCAATTTATTTGCTTCGTATGTATCAGAGATACCTACAGATTGGATGTTGTTCTTGTCAGTGAAATTCTTAGTGTCCAACCATACTTGGTAAACTAATTTATCACCGCGTTCAACAGTTTTCGTATTGATGTTTTCTGCTTCATTGTTGTTTGTATCATCAACATATGGGTTAGCATTTGTTTCTGTATACTCATCTGTCAACTCATGATCATCGTCAACGAGTTTTGAACCAGTAATATCAAATTTTTCTTTGTTAAGGACGAATTTTTCTGGTTGGAATACAGGCGTTTCTGGAGGAGTGATCTTGTTGTTGAACTCTTTATCCTCAGTTCCATCAGTAGCGTTACCATTAGCATCTACCCCACCAGTAGAAACTACGTTAGTTACTGTTGTTAATGTGTGACCATTTTTAGCAACTTCTACAGTAATAGTAGCTTTCATAGTATCGTATACCATACCAGCTTCTTTAGCTGCAGGAACAACTTCTTCTACTGTATACGTGTGAGTACCAACTTTAGAGTTGTCGAATGATAATTCTGTAAATGTTACAGTTCCATCAGCTTTGTTAGTTACTGTTTCAACTTCTTCACCATCTGCATTTTTAAGAACGAATTTGAATTCTCCGTCTTTCAGTTCACGTCCAGCTAATTTCTTAGTGAAGTCGAATTTAGTTTTAACTGGTGCTACAACATAGTTGTTGAAGATTTTATCATCAGCACTTGATTTGAATCCACCTTCAGCACTGTATTTAACTGCAGCTTGTAAATCACCTTGAGCATTCTCCGTAACAGTAACAGTCATCGTAACTGTCATTGCATCGTAATCAACATTTCCATCAGAACCTGGTGTTTCAGTGATGGTGTAGGTATAGATACCTGTTTTGTTAAATGTTAATTTGCTGAATGTAGCTTTACCGTCTGCTTTATTCGTTACAGTTTCTTCATAAGCTTGGATTGATTTATTTGGTTGAACTTCTTTTAGTTTGAATGTAAACTCACCATTTGCTAATACACGTCCTTCCAATTGTTTTTCAACTTCTGGAGTGACTTCAACTGGCTCTTGTTTGACATAGTAGTAGACCGGTTGTTTATGTGGCGTCAAAGTGTTAAGCAAGTCAACGTTTGTACCGATACCACCAACTCCACGTTCTAATTGTGCGTTAGCTGAACCGTGTCCAATCCCGTCTCCTAAGAATGGTACGAATACTGATTTATATGGCGTATATCCTGCAGCTTTTTGGAAATCGAATGTAACTTCTTTACCGTTAGGATAGTTTGTTTTGGCTCCAGTTTTTGGATCAGTTACTGTATGTGCAATAGTGTTAAGAGGTGATTTCTTAACAACTAATTCTTGAGTGTTATGTTCACCTGGTTTAATAGGTTTAGTTTCTGCAAGCAACATATAGCCATCAGTACTTAGTGAACCATCAGAACGCTTACTTTGTTGTTTTGGATCTAGTAAGTAAACACGAATAACTACTGAACCATCTTCTCCAACAACTTCTTTAATCCGTTTAATACCATAACGGTCTGCATCCATAAATTTCGTCCCAACAGTATAAGGACGACTGACATAACCAGATTTATCGTTTGCATCAGCTGTTTGATACAATTTATATCCATCAAATTGGCGCTCCCCAGATGCTGTGAAACTTTGTCCTTCCATAGCTTTAGTAGCATATCTAGCTAAATCTACTTCATTACCATTTTCTTTGTAATCTTGAACAGTTTTATCTGTTTTATTTGCATTGAATGTAGGATTGTTTTTATCAACTACTTTATAGTAAGTTGTTTTATTAATTGCCTCTGGTATTTTAGCATTTGAATCAGTAATTGTACGACCGTTATAAGCTGGTTCAACAACGTTTAGAATATCTGTTGTTGTACGAGCGTTATAAACCGCAGTATGAAGTGCTTGCTCTGCAGGTGTCAATTGGTGTCCAGCAGCCACTAAATCTGTTATACTCTTTCCAACTTCATACCCATTTTGAATGAATGGTTGAATTGTTTTACCTTTTTCTTGAGCAAGTCCAGCTTTATAATCTACTTGGAAGGTTAATTCACTATTAGACGCAGCTGTGGTAGTAGTGAATTTTTGAACGCCACTTGATGAAGTAACCGTTCTTGTTTCTACTACATTCCCAGTCGTTTTATCGATTAATTCAACAGTTGTATCTGTAGATTCATCAAATCTCTTATAAGCACGAGCATAGTATTTTGTACCATAACGTTCATTGAATCTAGTTAAATCCCAGATAGCGTATGTGTACCAGTCTCCTTCTTTAGCTGAATATCCAGCTGGTACAGGTTGTGAACTAACAGTTGCACCGTTAGCATCTTTGATTTCTGGAGTTGCTTTTTCCCCATCTTTTAAGTAAGTACTTACCGCTACAGGGTTAGAGTTGTGGTCTCCAGATACAGCTTCATTCGTAGTCGCACGACGGTTACGAACTTTAGGTTTATTTGACTCATCTGTAGCTGGTTTTGCTTCAGTTGTTGCTGATTTAGTGGCTTCTTCTACTGCTGGTTTAGCTTCTTCAGATTTTTCTTCTGTTTTTGCTTCCTCCTTAGCAGCCTCTGGTTTAGCAACTTCTTCAGTAGATGGTTTTACTTCCTCAGTTTTTTCTGCAGTTGCTACTGGAGTTTCAGTTACTGCTGATGTAGCTTCAGCTGCCTTTTCTTCAGCAACTGGAGCGCTTACTTTAGAGGGCTCTGTTCCTTCAGCGTTGGTACTTGCTGGAGCCACTTCTTTCGCTGGCTGAGATTCCTCAGATTGGGGACTTGATACTGCGACCACTTCACTTGGTTTAGAAGCAGACACAGCTTCATCCGCAGCTACTGACGGCGCTCCGACAGCAAAAAGTGCTGTCCCTAGTAATACAGAACAAACACCAATGCTATATTTTCTTAAAGAAAAGCGCTGGCGCCTATTAAACAATTCCTTCATTTGTTGTATCTCCTTTTTCATATTATTTTTTTCTTTGATACACATTGAATAGTAACAAAGAAGTAGCGTTTCGTCAACAAATTATACATTTTTGGCTATTTTGACTATTTATTTTACATAATCTTAGTCATATTGCAATAGTTTTCACAAAATTGTCACTTTATTTCCCACTTGGTACGATTTTTTACTATCTTCGAATGTGGTGGATCTCCTTTTATTGATGATGGAGCATTCGGCTATCAAGTTAAGGCATTTAGCCCCTTTCAGTAAGCTTCTACATCACTTATTTTTCCTTTCCATTTTGACAAGTGAATTCCACTCAAAAGAAAAAAGTTGAGAATACATCTCAACTTTTTTATAGGATATTAGACCTACATACTTAGACCGTCTCTTTCGAACGTTTCATGATAATCACTAAGGATGCAATTGAAACGATTGATAATAAGCTACCAAGGATAAATCCTTTTTTCTTAAAGACGAACTCAATCTTATGCTTCCCTTTTGTGATTGGGAAGGATAAGAAAGCATTCCAAGATTTTTCAGTTTGGACAAATTTCCCATCTACTTTGACCTTCCATCCGTCACTATATGGGATTGAAGTCATCATAAATTTACTATCATCCGTAATATTTACATTACCGACAATATGGGTATTTGAAAACTTGGTTACTTCTAAACCTTGTTTCTTACGATTATCTAATACTTTTTGAATTTGATCAAGATCTGCACGATAGACCCCTGCATGACTCATATCAATTTTATCCGTTCTAAATCGAAACTCAATCACAGTTTCTTGATTTTCAGTATTATCAGTTAGTTGCCAAAGTTGTCTTTGAGTAAATGTTTTATTATTAGGCAACCATTTCCCTTTCACTAAAACTGAGTAATCTTGTTTTGGAATCAACCCCGCTGGTGTGAAGAAGTAATAAGTATAGTTTGAACGTGGCACTAGCTTATATCGAATGATGGCCTCTTTAGAAGAATCTGCTCTTTTATAGATTGCCTCACCAGTATTCTTATCCACTTTTTCTTCAATGACATTCTCCGTTTCAATGGCACTAAAAGCTAACGGTTTAAAGTAGTCATAATAATCACTCGTTTTCTTTTGATGCCCTTCCATTGAGTTCAAAATAATATTTTGGTTTGCGATAGCATTATTCACTCCAAATTTTATATTTTTAACCAGAGCATTTGTTCCATATCCAAGAGGGAAGGAATTTGGGTTCTTATAGACAAGGAATCGCTTATCTTCATATACTTTTTCTGTATAATAGCGCTCTAGATCAAAACGATTTGTAAAACGATGGAAGTACATCTTTTCTGGATTTGCTTCTATTTCTTTTGGATCAAAATCTTTCACCGTCATATAATAACGAACCCCATACAAGGCATCTGTTAGAGGTGTCCCATTTGTATATTCGGTAGCAGCATTGACACCTAGGTCTCCCATTAAAGCGAAGTGATCCAGGGTGCTTCTTTCCAAACTTGAACTAAAGGTACTTAAGCCAGGATAAGATACCAAAGAAGGTACTGTCCGTGAATATGCAAAAGTCGTTGCAATCCGATAAAATTCTTCATCTGCATTTTCTTGAATATTATCTGTCACGCGTTTCACTGAAACAGCTGCATCTGAAAATTTATTGACGTCATCATAACCCAGAGTAACCTGAGAAAGGTATGCATTATATCCAAATTCAAAGATACTCAAAGCCGACACGATGACTACTGAAATACGTGAAAGTTTAGAATTTAATAGAAGTAATAAAAGCAGATAGATTATCGCTGTTAGACTTAATTGTGAGAATAGATAGCCTTGTTTCAACAAAAATCCTGCAATCACTAAGAAAAGAGTAGTAACTCCAATTCGAAGGATTTTTTCTCTTTGATTGCTCTTTGATTTTTCCCAGTAGGTATAGAAACCAAAGCAAGCAACAGCCAGAAGCCCTAGTAGGTGAAGAATTGAGTATCTTGAGAAATAGGATGTTACTGCTTTTGGTTGAATTTTGGAAATAAAGGTATAGCTATTTGAATGGATGTAAATAACAGCTAGAACCAAACCAATTGTAATGACTAGATTAGTTAGCTTAGAAATAACTACTTTCTCTTTCATTACTTGGTAAGCCAATACCAACATGAAGAATGAGAATAACCACGAAAAACGGAAGAAGAAACCGGCAGGGTTTTGCCCCATATGCCAAATCTTACTTACAAACTCATTGACGAATGATATCAAGAATACAAGAGTAACAATCCCAGCAGCCCATTTCTTAACTTTTGAAACATTCTTAGAGAGAAAGTAGAGAACAAAGCCAAGAAAACCAAACGCTCCAATATAGATATTTGGTAAGTTTGGTCCTGCAGACCAACCAGAGGTCGTATCAAAGCCACCAATCACCATCTTAGCAAGAATATCCAATGGATTAATCTGGAAGGCTAAAGAGAAGGTCATCCCTCCACCAACTTGAGCTTTACTTTCTATCAAGTTGAAGAATACAGGAAGAATTAGAATTGCTGCTGTCCCAATCCCAATAATAGAATAGATGACAGCCTGTAACAAAGGTTCAATAAAGTTTTTGAGCTTCGCTTTAAGATCTCCTTCAATCATCAACCTAGGAGATACATAGAAGCAAGCATATAGAGCAACAAAGATCGAAATCATGTAACCCATGTAAAATTGAAGTAGGACGGTCAGACCCAATGCAAAAGAATAACGATAAGGGGCTTTACCATCTAATAATTCTTCCAAGTAAACAATGACAATCGGCAACATAATCATAGCGTCATAAAAAATGACGTTCATTTGATAAGAAACCAACATTCCTGAAAGAGCATATGCTGTCGAAAATAGTGGCACTAACCATTTTCTTTTCTCTAATCCTTTATAGCGCTTGATAAGAAGAAAGGCGAAGGCCATTCCTATTGCGCCATAACGGAGCCAAATTGTCAAAAATACTGCAAAACCAAAATGCTTCAGCGGCGTCAAAATATAAATGATATTGAAGGGACTCATTAAATAATATCCGAGGACCCCAATCATATCTCCACCAAGGGACTTAGTAAACGAATAACTCAGACTAGAAAGATCCCCAGTGAGTACCGCATTTTTTAATAGACCAAAGAAACTGATGTATTGTTGACCAAAGTCAACTGCCATCAAACTTTTGGTCCCAAAAGGATATGATCCCATAAAGGCCCAAACAACAAGCATAATTGTCATTGGGAGTAAAGCGCTAAAAGCATATAGAAACCTCTTGGGATTCTTTTTCCAAAGCTCTTGCAAGCGCATAAACCAAATTAACATTTTTATCTCCTATACATCTTAACCTATCTTATTCTCATTGGCTTGTTCAATATTGGTGTCTTCAATGATGAAATGAGGACGGCGCTTCACTTCGTAATAAATTTTTCCAATGTATTCCCCAAGAATACCGATAAATATTAACTGAACACCACTAAATAGAATGATCGCAGCTATGGTTGTAAAATAGCCACTCACATAATTCCCTTGCGCGAACATGTACTTCATCATTTCAAAAGCAAGATACAAGATAGCAAGTCCCAAACAGATAAATCCAAACTGAATACAAACACGAAGGGGACGATCATTAAATGAAATAATCCCTTGAATGGCATAGTTCATTGATTTTTTAAAACCAAACTTACTCTTACCAGCTTTACGGATTTCGTTTTTATAAGGAATCACCTTCTCTTTGAAGCCAATCCACTCATACAAGCCCTTATTGAAACGATTGTATTCTGGCATAGATACAAACGCATCAATTGCTTTACGACTAAGGAGTCTCAACTCGGATTTACCATCCGTCAGTTTAACATCCATTGACCGGTTGGACAAGAAATAGAACATACGAGCAAAGGTACTACCGATAAAGGACTCCCCTTCTCGAGTTCGTTGCCCACTGACGATATCATAGCCTTCATTATAGGCTTCTAAAAAGAGGGGGATCAGATAAGGTGGATGTTGTAAATCTCCATCCATTACCATTACCGCATCACCGCTTGCATATTTGAAGCCTGCTAAAATACCGCTCTCACGACCAAAATTACGACTAAATCGAATATATTTTACATGAGGGTTCTCTTCCGCAATGGCTGTAATGAGTTCAAATGTTTTATCACTACTTCCATCATCGACATAGAGAATCTCATAGTCAGTAAGTTCCTTCCCAAGCATCTGCTCTAATTGACCCGAAATAGCAGCATGCGTTTGAGACAGGACCAACTCCTCATTCAGTAATGTAATGAGTATCGATAGTTTCATCTCTATTCTCCATCTACTCTATTTCCAAAAAAGAGAGAGCTTTCGCTCTCTCCTTTATACGGAAACTCTTTTTCTATTATTTAGACATTTTACGTTTCATTACAATCGCACCTGATAGGACAAGTACTCCTGTGAATACTAGGCCAGTTGCTACGACTTCACCAGTATTTGGAAGGACTTTGCGTCCACCACCGTTACCATCTGCATTTCCGCCAGGGTTTCCTGGTGTTGGTGTTGTTGTTGTGGTGGTTGTACCACGTTTTCCGCCAGGGTTTCCAGGTGTTGTTGTAGTTGTAGTTGTTGTAGGTTCACCTTCACCTGCACCATGGTTATTTGGATCTACCGGAGGTGTTGACTCTGGAGTTGTGGTGGTTGTTGTGGTTGTTTCTTCACTAACTGTTGTAGTTGTTGTAGTGGTTTCTTCTTCACTTGATGAAGCAGTTGTTGTGGTTGTTTCTTCTTCACTTGATGAAACAGTTGTTGTGGTTGTTTCTTCTTCACTTGATGAAGCAGTTGTTGTGGTTGTTTCTTCTTCACTTGATGAAGCAGTTGTTGTAGTGGTTTCTTCTTCACTTGATGAAGCAGTTGTTGTGGTTGTAGTTGTAGGTTCCTCTGTTGAGGAAGTAGTTGTAGTTGTTGTAGGTTCCTCGGTTGACGAAGTAGTTGTAGT
>NZ_JVIQ01000050.1:0-31784 GCF_001072745.1 Streptococcus sp. 400_SSPC
GAGTACAGAAAACTGGTCGCATAAGAGGTTTTTTCTCTTGTCCCATTATTGGGGTGCAGTGCCGATGTCTAGTCGGGTTTTTATCAAGGCTTGCTCTGTGGTAAATACTTAATTTTCTAGCCAAAGTTTGGTATAATAAAGGGTATGAATACGCAAGAAAAAGAATCAAATTACAAACTCCTACTAGCCCAGTTAGAAGCTCTCTTAGAAGGAGAGAACAATGCCTTGGCCAATTTAGCCAATGCCAGTGCTCTGCTCAATCAAGCTCTACCTCATTCAGTCTTTGCAGGTTTTTACCTCTATGATCAAAAAGAGTTGATTTTAGGTCCCTTTCAAGGACAGGTATCTTGTGTCCATATCGCTCTAGGAAAAGGTGTCTGTGGAGAAGCAGCAGAGAAAAGAGAGACGCTGGTCATCGAGGATGTAACCCAGCATGCCAATTATATCTCTTGTGACAGTCGGGCCATGAGTGAGATTGTGGTCCCCATGGTCTTGAAGGACCAGTTGCTGGGAGTGTTGGATCTAGATTCGGATCGGGTGGGAGATTATGACGACCTGGATCGCCTTTATTTGGAACGTTTTGTAGCCATCTTGCTCAAAAAAACAAATTGGAATTTTAGGATGTTTGGAGTAGTAGACTAATGTATCAAGCCCTCTATCGTAAATACCGAAGCCAGACCTTTGGCCAGCTTGTAGGGCAGGAGGTTATTGCAACGACCCTACGACAAGCAGTCGAACAGGGAAAAATTAGCCACGCCTATCTCTTTTCTGGCCCTCGTGGGACCGGGAAGACCAGTGTGGCAAAAATCTTTGCCAAGGCCATGAACTGCCCCAATCAAAAAGGGGGAGAGCCTTGTAACGAATGTTATATCTGTGAAGCCATTACCAATGGTAGTTTAGAGGATGTCATCGAGATTGACGCTGCTTCTAATAATGGGGTGGATGAGATCCGCGATATCCGCGATAAATCCACCTATGCGCCTAGCCTAGCCCCTCATAAGGTCTATATTATTGACGAGGTCCACATGCTCTCAACGGGAGCCTTTAACGCCCTTCTCAAGACCTTGGAAGAACCGACAGAAAATGTGGTCTTTATTTTAGCGACAACGGAATTGCATAAGATTCCAGCAACCATCCTTTCGCGGGTTCAACGCTTTGAGTTCAAATCCATCAAGACGCCAGCCATTCAAGACCACCTAAAAGCTGTTTTGGATAAAGAAGGCATTGATTACGAAGAAGAAGCTGTAGCCATTATTGCCCGTCGGGCAGAAGGTGGGATGCGGGATGCCTTGTCCATTTTGGACCAGGCCCTCAGCCTGACAGCTGGTGCCCAATTGACCACTGCGACGGCAGAAGAAATCACAGGCTCCATTAGTCAAGAAGCTTTGGATCTCTATGTGGCAGCCTTGGCAGTACAAGATGCAACAGCTGCCTTGGACCAGTTAAACCTCATCTTTGATAATGGGAAAAATATGGCCCGCTTTGTGACAGATCTCTTGCAGTATTTACGGGATCTCTTAATCGTTCAGACAGGTGGGGAAAATCTCCATGTCAGTGAACGATTTAACCAGAATCTAGCCATTCCGCAAGCCACCCTCTTTGCTTGGATTGATCTTGCGACAAGGAGCTTAGCGGATATCAAAAACAGCCTGCAGCCCAAGATCTATACAGAGATGATGACCATTCGCTTGGCAGAATACAAAGGTGAGGGCTCTTCAGCTAGTCAAACGGCTCTTCCAGCAGATTTCTTGGCACAAATGGACCAACTCAAAAGAGAAGTGGAGTTACTGAAAAGTCAATTAGCTCAAGTAGGGAGCGGGTCTCCTGTAGCCAAGTCAGCTCCAGCCCGTCCTCAGAAGTCTAGCAAGGACTATCGAGTGGATCGCAATAAGGTTCAAGCCATCTTACAAGAAGCGGTTGAAAATCCAGATTTAGCCCGTAACAATCTCATCCGCCTGCAAAATGCTTGGGGGGAAATTATTGAAAGCTTAGCAGGGGCAGATAAGGCCTTGCTGGTTGGTTCGCAACCGGTTGCGGCCAATGAACGCCATGCGATTCTTGCTTTTGAGTCTGCCTTTAATGCCGAACAGACCATGAAGCGAGATAACCTCAATACCATGTTTGGCAATATTTTGAGCAATGCAGCCGGATTCTCACCTGAAATTTTGGCCATTTCCATGGAGGAGTGGACCCAGGTCCGGGCGGAATTCTCGAAGAAAGCGCGTGGTCACAAGGATGAAGTCGAGGTGGCAGAAGAGCCTGTCATTCCGGAAGGTTTTGATTTTCTCTCTGAGAAAATTACGATCCAAGAAGACTAGCCTGTGCTTTTTTCAGAAAATCGTGGTAGAATAACAATATGAATAAACGTCAATTTTGGACTATGGCTATCTTTACAGCCTTTGAAACCTATTTTTTCAATGATGCAGTAATGAGAGAAAGTTACCTGGCAGCTATCTTCTGGGCTCTCTTGATACTGAGAAATTTGCAAGTCAGCTATATCTTAGGGAAATTGGTCGAAAGTATCGATCAACAGCTCAATCAGAAAAAACGGGATAAGTATAAAAAATAAGCACCGAGAGGTGCTTATTTTTTTGAGCTGTTGATCTGTTTTACAGGTCCCACTGTTTGAGGGAAATTTCGCCACTGTTGAGCCAGCGTTCTTGGCCTTCCTCCAGTTGGACTAGTAGTTGTCCACTATCTGAGATATCCTTGGCCAGACCTTGGTAGCTGGTTTGATTTTGTTCGAAGCGGACTTCTTTACCTAGGACCAGTGAACGTTGCTTGTAGAGGTAGATCAGCTCCTCTTCTGGAGTGGTGAAAAACTCCTTCCAAATCTCAGCAATCAGTTCATTGCGGGAAATGGGAGGCTGGGCACCAAAGAGGGCCCCTGCCTTGTCCTCCAGTTCCCTTGGAAAATCAGTGATGGAAAAATTGAGCCCCACACCAATAATGACATCTGTGATGAGGCCTGTTTCGATAGAGCTGATGGCTTCAGTCAGAATGCCTCCAACTTTTTTCCCCTTGTAGTAGATGTCATTGACCCACTTGATATCGACGTCCAGTAAGGCTAGATTTTTCAGAGCCTTGTAGATAGCAGCAGCGACCATGAGGGTATAGGCGGGAGCTTGATCGAAAGGGAGGTTGGGCTTGAGGTGGAGGGACATGTAGATCCCCCCTTGAGAAGGACAGAAGTAGTCGCGCCCAAAACGCCCCTTACCAGCCGTTTGAAAAGGAGCCAGATACAGAGTAGCAGATTGGGCACCCGCTTCCATGGCATTCTTAGCGTCTAACTGGGTGGATTGGCACTGGGGATTATAGGAGACTGTCAATGGACTAAGCTCCTCGATGACTTGGGGGATTAGGAGGTCTCCAGAAAGGATCTTGTAGCCTCTATTTTTAACAGACTCAATCTCGATGCCTTCTTTTTCTAGACGTTGGATTGCTTTCCAGATAGAGGTGCGAGATAGGCCCATTTCCTGGGCTAGTTGCTCGCCGTTGACATAATCCTGAGCTTGGGATAAGGTTTGGTATAAAATTTCGTGTGTTTTCATAGTTTCTTATTTTCGAAAAGGATGGAAGATCATCCATTCTTGGTACTTTCTCTTAAGGTGAGTTTGGTTCCTAGCATGGTGAGGGTCGGTATTTCTCTCGGTGCTAGGACTTGCTTATTGAGGACGTCCATAGCGGTACGTCCCATTTCTTCTGTAAAAACAGTGATGGTCGAGAGGGGAGGAAAGACTTGCTTGGCTAAACTGGTATCATTAAAGGAGATGAGTTGGATGTCATCAGGGACCTTGATGCCGGCTTCTTGAAAGGCGCGGAGAGCCCCAATGGCCAAACTATCACTGGCAGCAAAATATGCATCTGGTAAGGGTGAGCCAGACTGAAGTTTAGCGGAAATGAGGTCATAGCCTGATTGAGCTGTAAAACTACCTGTGAGGATGAGTTCAGGGTGATAAATGTTTCTTTCGATGCAGTAGTTACGATAAGCTCTGCGCCGAGGATCGGGAATACTTTCCAGTAGGTCAGTCGTTTTTTCCTCACCGGTTAGGAGACCGATCGTTGTACACCTTTGTTTTCGTAAATAGTGAAGAGCGGTCTGTACAGCATTTTCAAATTCAGTCGTGACACAAGGATGTCCTTGGTTAAGAGTGTTACTATCGACAAAAACCAGAGGCTTGGCTAGCTTTTGTAGCTCGACAATCTGAATTCTACTAAACTTTCCAATACAAATGACCCCAACAACTTCCTCCCCTAATCGAAAGGGAATATCATTGAAATAGCGTAGGATGCCATAATCGAGATCCTGTGCTCTTTTTTCAATGCCTAAACGGATGTTGTAGTAGTAAAGGTCGTCCAGCTCTCCCTCTTCACTTTTCCATTGGATGATGACAATTTGTTGTTTTTCTTTCTTAAAGTTCCCACTTTTCTGATGTCTGGTGTAGCCTAGTTCGTCAGCAACGGTCAAAATTCTGTGGCGGGTTTCCTCCGTTACAGAAAGACTAGTATCTTGATTCAGCACACGTGAAACAGTGGCGATGGATACGTTAGCGAGACTGGCAATATCCTTTAATGTAGCCATAAGTTTTCTCCTTCTGTCCTCTAGTATATCATAGCTTTGGCCTGGTTAGTGTATTTTACTAAAATTTTAGTAAATTAATTGATTTGCTTGATGAAAAGGGTTACACTAAAGATAAATAACTATATAAGTGAGGTAATCTCAATGAATACTCAAGAACTTCGGAACGCTTTTCAAACAGTCTTTGGAGCAGAAGCGGATCATACTTTTTTCTCACCAGGTCGGATCAATCTGATTGGTGAGCACACAGACTATAACGGGGGTCACGTCTTCCCTGCAGCTATCACCCTTGGTACCTACGGAGCAGCTCGCAAACGCGAGGATAAGCTTCTTCGTTTCTTCTCTGCTAACTTTGAAGACAAGGGCATCATTGAAGTTCCTCTTGAAAACCTTCAGTTTGAAGAGGAGCACAACTGGACCAACTATCCAAAAGGCGTTCTTCATTTCTTGCAAGAAGCTGGTCACACCATTGATGTGGGGATGGATGTCTATGTCTACGGGAATATTCCAAATGGATCTGGTCTCTCTTCTTCAGCCTCACTAGAGATGCTGACGGGAGTCATTGCAGAAAGGATCTACGGTTTGACAGTGGATCGGGTGGACTTGGTTAAAATTGGAAAACAAACAGAAAACCACTTTATCGGGGTCAACTCTGGCATCATGGACCAGTTCGCGATCGGCATGGGAGCTGACCAACGAGCCATTTATCTGGATACCAACACCTTGGAATATGATTTGGTGCCCCTTGATTTGAAAGACAATGTCGTCGTGATTATGAATACCAACAAACGTCGAGAATTGATTGATTCAAAATACAATGAACGCCGTGCGGAATGTGAAACAGCTGTCTCAGAATTGCAAGGCAAACTAGACATCCAAACCTTGGGTGAATTGGATGTCTGGGATTTTGATACCTATAGCTACTTGATCAAGGATGAAAATCGCATCAAACGAGCTCGCCATGCTGTCCTCGAAAACCAACGGACTCTCCAAGCTCGTAAGGCTCTGGAAGAAGGAAATTTGGAAGCTTTTGGCCGTTTCATGAATGCTTCCCACGTATCCTTAGAACACGATTATGAGGTAACTGGACTTGAATTGGACACCTTGGTTCATACAGCTTGGGCTCAAGAAGGTGTTCTTGGTGCTCGTATGACAGGAGCAGGTTTTGGTGGTTGTGCGATTGCCTTGGTTCAAAAAGATGCGGTTGAAGCCTTCAAGGAAGCTGTTGGCAAACACTATGAAGAAATCGTTGGCTATGCTCCAAGCTTCTATATCGCTGAAGTGGCAGGTGGTACTCACGTTTTAGACTAGGAGAGAAGGATATGGAAGCTGTAATATTTGATTTAGATGGCTTATTAGCCGATACTGAAATCATTTCTCTAAAAGTTTATCAAGAATTGCTTAGAGATTTTGGAATTCCTTTCACAGAAGAAACTTATTCTAGAGACTACAGTGGACATAGGGAAGAGGAAAATGTTCAACGATTTTTGGATACCTATGATTTACCTTGGAATTTCGAACAAACTCTGGCTAAAGTTTATGAACTAGAAGGTCGAATCTTAGCCCAAGGTGTTCATTTAAAAAAAGGTGCTAAAAATTTGCTTACTTTTTTGAAAACAGAGGTCATCCCAATCGCCCTAGCAACTTCAAGTGTTGAATCTCGGGCTAGAATGATATTGGATAGCAATGGGATCCTGTCTCTATTTGACCATCTAGTTTTTGCAAAAGATGTCAAACGAAGCAAGCCATACCCAGATATATTTTTAAAGGCTTGTAGCGATTTGAATGCTTTACCAGAGAATTGCTTGGTACTAGAGGATAGTGAAGCAGGTATTGAAGCGGCATCTAGAGCTGGGATTCCAGTTATTTGTATTCCAGATTTAAAAATACCAGCACAGTCTTTCTTAAATAAAACAGAACAAGTTTTTCAGGATTTGGATGCTGTTAGAGATTATTTAGAAAGTAAGAAGGAGGTTTTCTAGTGACCTTAGTAGAAACATTTGTTACCAAAGTCATTGCAGAAAGTGCCTTTGAAGAGTTGGATCGTATCTATCTGACCAATCGCGTCTTGGCACTGGTGGGAGATGGGGTTCTTGAAGTCAAGACTGACCAAGATAATTTGATTGACCTTAAAGATCAGCTTGTCGAGGAAGCCGTTCGCTTGGAAACGATTGAAGATAGTCTGGCTGCGCGCGAGATTCTCGATGCTGACCTCATGGACTTGGTAACGCCGTGTCCGAGTCAGGTTAATCGTGACTTTTGGGCTACTTATGCCCAGTCACCAGAGCAGGCGATTGCGGATTTCTACCAACTTAGTCAGAAGAATGACTACATCAAACTAAAGGCTATCGCAAAAAATATTGCTTATCGTGTACCGTCTGACTACGGTGAACTGGAGATTACCATCAATCTCTCTAAGCCTGAAAAAGATCCAAAAGAGATCGCGGCAGCGAAGTTGGTCAAGTCGAGCAACTATCCTCAATGTCAGCTTTGTATGGAAAATGAGGGCTACCATGGTCGTGTCAACCATCCAGCTAGAAGCAATCATCGTATTATCCGTTTTGACATTTCTGGGCAGGAGTGGGGCTTCCAGTATTCGCCTTATGCATACTTTAATGAACACTGTATTTTCTTAGATAGCCAACATCGTCCTATGGCCATTAGTCGCCAAAGTTTTGAACGTTTGTTAGCAATTGTAGAGCAGTTTCCAGGTTATTTTGCTGGTTCGAATGCTGACCTGCCCATTGTAGGGGGATCTATCCTGACACACGATCATTATCAAGGGGGGCGTCATGTCTTCCCAATGGAAGTAGCTCCTGTTGAGGAAAGTTTTAACATTGAGGGCTTTGAGGCTGTATCGCTAGGGATTGTCAACTGGCCCATGTCGGTTCTACGTTTGCAATCAGACGACAAGGAACAATTGATTGCTCTGGCAGACCATATCCTTACAGCCTGGCGTGGCTACTCGGTTCCAGCCGTTCAAGTCTTAGCGGCATCCGACGGTCAGCCCCACCATACCATTACCCCCATTGCACGAATTCGTGATGGGCATTATGAGCTGGACTTGGTGCTCCGTGACAACCAAACCTCACCAGAGCATCCAGATGGTATCTATCACCCACATGCGGATGTGCAACACATTAAAAAAGAAAATATCGGCTTGATCGAAGTCATGGGCTTGGCGATTTTGCCACCTCGTCTCAAGGAAGAGCTCAAGCAGGTCCAAGACTATCTACTTGGACGTGAGAATACTGTGGCGACCTACCACCAGGCTTGGGCGGATGACTTGAAAGCCACTCACACAGCCATCACAGAAGAAGCAGAGGCAGAGGCCCTTGTCCGTGAATCAGTTGGCCAGATCTTTGCGCGCGTGCTGGAAGATGCTGGAGTCTACAAGAGAACAGCAGAAGGACAAGCAGCCTTTAGACGCTTTGTTGCGACGCTTTAAGTGTGGAGAAAAGGCAGAAATTTGGTACAATAAGAGAGAAGACAAAGAAGCGAAAGGAAAATAAATGGCAATACTCGTACTCGGAGGAGCTGGCTATATCGGTTCCCACATGGTGGACCGCTTGGTTAATGAAGGACAGGAAAAAGTCGTCGTGGTCGATAGCCTGGTCACAGGCCACCGTGCAGCGGTGCATCCAGATGCCGTCTTTTACCAAGGAGACTTGGCGGATCAAGACTTTATGCGCACTGTTTTTAAGGAACATGCAGATATTGATGCGGTCATCCACTTTGCGGCCTACTCACTGGTCGCTGAATCCATGGCCGATCCATTGAAATATTTTGACAACAATACAGCAGGCATGGTCAAGCTCTTGGAAGACATGCATGAATGTGGGGTGCACTACATCGTCTTTTCTTCAACTGCTGCCACCTACGGCATTCCAGAAGAAATTCCGATTCTTGAAACCACTCCGCAAAAACCAATCAACCCTTATGGCGAAAGCAAGCTCATGATGGAAACCATCATGCGTTGGGCTGATCAAGCCTACGGCATCAAGTATGTGCCCCTTCGTTACTTTAATGTAGCAGGTGCTAAGCCTGACGGAACTATCGGAGAAGACCATGGACCAGAGACCCATCTCTTACCGATCGTCTTACAAGTGGCCCAAGGAAAACGCGAGAAGATCTCTATTTTTGGAGATGACTACCAGACACCAGATGGCACCAATGTTCGGGACTATGTCCATCCATTTGACTTGGCGGATGCCCATCTTTTAGCAGTGGAGTATCTGCGTAATGGCAACCCATCTACTGCCTTTAACCTGGGCTCGTCGACTGGATTCTCCAATCTTCAAATCGTAGAAGCAGCCCGCAAGGTGACGGGACATCCAATCCCTCTGGAGATTGCAGATCGCAGACCAGGAGATCCAGATACCCTGATCGCATCCTCTGAGAAGGCGCGTGCCATTCTCGGCTGGCAGCCAAAATTTGACAATATCGAAACCATTATCCAAACAGCCTGGGCTTGGCATTCCAGCCACCCAGATGGCTACAATGATCGATAAGACGAAAACTCAAGTCAGTTGGCTTGAGTTTTTGTATGGGGGAATATGCTATAATGAAGAAAACAGAAGGGTGTGCACGAGTAATGTCACCTAACGGGTCAACAAGGATAGTAGGAGCAAGAATGATAAAATATTTGGTGTAAAAATTTCTCAGGTTTCGAGAGCGTGGATTTGTACAAATCACTCAGAAGACCTTGGTATCTCTCTTTCCATTTTTACTTTTCTCAGCAATTGTTCGCGTGATTTCCCAGTCCTTCTTTTCAGATAGAGGCTATATAAATATGCTCTTTTCTGTTTCGGACGGGTTCCCAGGTTTTCAGCTCACGGGTCAAGTCTTGTCCAATCTTTCTAATTTTACAAGTGGTTTGGCTGGACCTTTAGCAACCTATTTTGCAGGGAAATATACAGCTGGACATTATGGGAGAAGTACAGGAACGGCTGGTGTGACAGCTCTTATGGTCAGTTTTCTTGTTAGCTCACAGGGATTATTGATGGGGCCTCTTCGGGATGGCAACTATCTCACATCAATCTACCTGCGACGATCAATATTTTCTTGGCGATTTTTTTAGGTTACCTAATTGGCCAGATTTTTCGTCTTTCCAAAGCCAGTGACGACCAAATCGTCACTAAAGACTTTATTTATCAACCCAAGACTGTACGTCCGATTTTCTTGTCTCTGCTCTTAGGAGTCAGTTTAAATGGCCTCTTAGTCCTGGGCAATCAGTACCGTGTCTTTCAGACCATAGGTCAATTTTTCAGTTTACTGACCGTGACTAGTCATCACCTCCTATCCACTTTTGTCATGGGACTCTTGAATATTTTATCGGCTTGGGTAGGAAACAGTCAGGTTTTTGCCTTGAACTCGATTGCGGATGATAGTTTTGCCTTGGAAAATCTGACTTATGCCGTCACCAATCATACGACAACAGGCATTCCTTATCTCTACACCTTGACCAATTTGTACCGCAGTTACGGCATGGTGGCAGGAGTTGGTTCAGTCCTAGCACTTTTAGTCGCGATCTTACTGGTTTCACGAAGTCAAAAGGACAAGAAAGTTAGTTTCCTTAGTATCTTTCCAAGCCTCTTTAACAATGGCGCTCCTTTTATGGTAGGAATCCCGGTCCTCCTCAACCTGCTATATGTGATTCCCTTCTTATTGATCCCCTTGGTCAATATGGGAATGGCAGCTCTGGCTTTGTGCTTCAAACTGATGCCAGCAGCTGTCTATCCAGTGCCAGATGGGACACCAAGCATCCTTTATGCTTTTATTGGGACGGGAGGAAGCCTAAGAGCTTTAGCTGTGAGTCTCCTCTGCTTTGCCCTGGACGTAGTGCTTTATATTCCCTTTGTCCGTATTGGCAACCAAGTTCGGAAAGATTTGCTAGAAGAAGGAGGAAGCCATGAAAATCTCTAAAAAAACAGCGCTGGTTTTCACCTTGGTCTGCCTTTTCTTGATTAGCTTGGTCGTGCCTTCTTATAGCTGGACTCGAAAAAATGTCCAGAAAATCGAAAAATTCTATAATTCAAAACTATCGCCAATTATCATGATCCCGGGAAGCTCTGCGACGGAAAATCGCTTTGATGGCTTGGTGACCAAGCTCAACCAAGACCGGCAAGGAACCAAACACAGCCTGCTCAAGGTCAAGGTCTGGAATGATGGTACCATTACTTATAGTGGGAGTATCGATGCCAAGGACAATGAACCGATTATCGTCCTTGGTTTTGAAAACAACAAGGATGGCTACAGCAATATCAAAAAGCAAGCCAAAATGGTTAACCAAGCCTTTGAAGCCTTGCAAGAAAAATACAACTTCAATAACTTTAAGGGACTGGCCCACTCTAATGGAGGCTTGATTTATACCGCCTTTATTGAAAATTATCTAGGGGATTATGACGTGGATCTCAAGACCCTCATGACCATTGGGACCCCTTATAACTTTACCGAGACCAACATCAAAAATAAATCAGAGATGTTGGCAGACTTTATCAAGAACAGAGAAGCTATTCCGACAACCCTTCATATGTATTCGGTAGCTGGTACCATTACCTATGACTCGGATGAGTTGGTTCCGGATGCTAGTGTATCGGCTGGTAAGTATATCTATCAAAATCAAGCAGCCAGTTATACAGAGATCACGGTGACAGGAGAGGATGCGCAACACTCGGACCTTCCGACCAATGATGAAGTGGTCGCCTTGATCAAGCAACACATTGAAAGTCAGGATCATCAAAATCGGCAGGAGCAGAAGAATCCGAATTAAATCATATATACTAAGAAGGTTTTACACAAATTATTAGGTGTAGCCTTCTTTTTTGGTATAATATAGAGAAAAGTACAGCTATCAAGGATGACACAAAAGGAGAAACTTATGAAACGAAAAGAGAAATTGGGAGCAGTCATTCTCCTAGCAGCAGGACTTGTTACGGTTGGTTGTAGCAAACGGACTCCTCGACATTCTAGTCAGTTGAATAACAGCTCGGAAACATCGTCGATATCATCTTCCGGTAAAAAAGTTACTAAAAAAGAGGTGAAAAAGGATTACAAGAAGTTGTACCAGCCCATATTTGAGGATTATCAAAAGATTTTGACCTCGCCAAAGGATACAGCAAGTATTGCAAGTCTCTATCAAAGTTTACAAGCAACTGAGCGTCCAATCAATAGTTGGGCAATCGAGAATGCAGTTAACCAAGCAGATGAAATGCGTTATGCCTTTGCAGATTTGAATAATGATGGGATAGAGGAACTGTTGATTGCAGACCTAAATGTGAGTGGCAAATATTTCTTAACCGGTCTTTATTATTTGCAAGCTGGGAAACCAGTCCTTTTAGCAGAAGGGTTCGTGGCAGGCCATGGTGGAGCAAGAAATGCTGCTCTTGTCTATAAAGAAGGAGAAGTTTTGGAGCTTAGCTGGTCCTCAGGTACGGGTCAAGGTTATGGAACTCTTTATCAGCTTAATGCTAAGCAAAAGCAAGCGACTATCCTCCAAGAAAAAGAGATTCAAATACAAGCAAATGATATTGCTGCTGATTTTGGAAAAAATGCATCCGATCAAATTGATTTAAGAGGTCTCGATTGGCAGGAATTTGAAGTTCCAAGTCGTTCAACTAAATCAGAAACACAACTAAAAGCTCCTTGGAATGCCAACAAATCGGCGAAACTGGAAGCTTTTATAAAGGACTGGGGGGGAAGACTAGGACAACCCAATTACCAAAAGGGAATCGCAGGAGGAGACGTTGGGGCTGACCATCTCTATATCCTTGGGGATGGTCCAAGTGAGAAAATGAATGCCGAGTATACGGATACAGGTCTAGGAAATGCCCAGTACAGAATTGTAGAGCGTTATAGCAATTGGGATAAATTTCCAGATGTTCATAGTTACTTTTTCGCTATCACCAATACGGGAGAACCGATCGTCTTTCATTCAGATACAACTAATGGAGGACAAATGTATCTTAAACCGACAGAAAATGCTGAACTCCAGGCAGAGTTCAAACGCTTAGTGGAAGAAGAGTAATTTTTATTATCCAGAGTTTGGTCTTGGCCAAACTCTTTTTTTTTTAAAAATAATATTTCGATATCGAAATAGTTGACAGATGTAATACAGAGTGTTACAATAGTTCAAAAAGTTCGATATAGAAGAATAAGGAGTTGAAATGAACAAGGGGTTAGGGGGCTATCAAGCTCTACAGATTCGTTTGTTAAACGGGCGTATCTTTCAAAAACTCTTGAGCAAGGAACCAGATGCTCAATACAGAAGTGAACAGGGAAAAATTTTAACGATTTTATGGAAGCAAGAGTTGGGGTGCGCTACTGCGACCGATATCGCTCTTGCGACGGGTCTAGCCAATAATACATTGACCAGTATGGTTAAGAAATTGGAAGAACAAGGCTTGGTCACGATTCAACCTTGTACGCAGGATAAAAGGAAAAAATATATCTCTTTGACAGACCTCGGTTGGGCGCAAAAAGAGATTGGCGACCGTGTCAGCAACGAACTTGGAGAGATTTTTTATCAAGGATTTTCTGATCAAGAAATCCAGGAATTTGAAGCTTATCAAGAGCGTATTATCTCAAATCTAAAAGCTAAAGAGAATGACATCTAGGGAAAGGAAGTAACAGTTATGATTGGAATAACAGGTGTAACAGGGAAATTAGGTTCCTATATGGCTGATCTTGTTGATAAAAAAGGAATCGCTTCAGTCCATCTAGCAAGAAGCCCAGAGCGTGCAAAAGTTTACGCGTCTGCGGAAATCCGTAAAATAGTGTATGCCAATACTCCAGAGGTGGTTGAGGCCTTGAAGGGTATCGATATCTTGTTGATGGTTTCTGCTAGGGAAAATCCAGAGCGTGTCAAGGAGCACAAGGAGTTTTTAGATGCTGCAAAGCTAGCGGGGGTGCAGCAAATTGTTTATACCTCCTTTTATGGGGCAGATGAGAAGGCAACTTTCACTTTGTCTCGAGATCATGCCCAGACGGAAGCCTATATCAAGGAGTCAGGGTTCACCTACACTTTTTTGAGAGATAATTTTTACTTGGACTTCTTGATTGATATTGCGCTTGAAAATGGAGAAATTCGTGGTCCAGCAGGAAGTGGTCTTGTGTCAGCTGTTGCCCGTAAGGACACATCTAGGGTTGCGGCAGAGATTCTTTTAAATCCTAAGGAGTGGGAAAATCAAACCTTGAATCTGACAGGGCCAGAGGATCTTTCCATGGAAGAAATCGTAGCGCTCCTCTCAAAAGAGAGCGGTAAGACCATCACGTATGTAGATGAATCAGTAGAAGAAGCCTATGAGTCACGGAAAAAATGGCCAGCACAAAACTGGGAGTACGATGCCTGGGTCAGTACCTATACAGCGATTAAAGCTGGCGAACAGGCTGGGGTTTCAACAGATGTCGAAAAAGTCCTAGGGCATCCAGCAAGTAGTCTATTGGATATTCTTAGAGATAGAAAATTTATTGAGGAAGAACATGATTGAATACAAACATGTAGCCTTGCGCTACACGGATAAAAATATTTTAAAAGATGTCAATCTCCGAATTGAAAATGGAGAATTTATGGTACTAGTGGGTCCTTCAGGATCTGGAAAGACCACCATGCTCAAGATGGTCAACCGTCTCTTGGAGCCGACAGATGGAAATATCTATATGGATGGGAAACGGATCAAGGACTATGATGAACGGGAGTTACGTCTCAGTACCGGCTATGTCCTTCAAGCCATTGCCCTATTTCCTAACCTGACAGTTGCGGAAAATATTGCTCTCATTCCTGAGATGAAGGGCTGGAGCAAGGAGCAAATCTCCTCCAAAACAGAAGAACTCTTGGCCAAGGTTGGCCTACCTGCTGCAGAGTATGCAAATCGCATGCCTAGTGAATTATCTGGTGGGGAGCAACAGCGGATTGGCATTGTGCGAGCTATCATTGGGGAACCAAAGATTCTATTGATGGACGAACCTTTTTCAGCCTTGGATGCCATCTCTCGCAAGCAGTTGCAGGCTCTTACAAAAGATTTACATAAAGAATTCGGCATGACGACCATCTTCGTAACCCATGATACGGACGAGGCTTTGAAATTAGGCGACCGGATTGCAGTACTGCAAGAAGGAGAGATTGTGCAGGTGGCGGATTCTAAAATCATCCTAGTCAAGCCAGCCAACGACTTTGTCGCAGATTTATTTGGAGGTGCTCACCATGTCTAAACTACTTGCAACCTTTCAAGAACGATTTGGGGACTGGCTCACTGCACTGGGGCAACATTTGCAACTGTCATTACTGACCTTGCTCCTTGCTGTTTTTCTGGCTGTCCCGCTAGCTGTTTATTTAAGTACACGCAAGAGAGCTAGCAACTGGGTCTTACAGGTAGCTGGGATCTTCCAGACCATTCCTTCCATGGCCCTTCTCGGCCTCTTCATTCCTATTATGGGGATTGGGACGCTTCCGGCCTTGACAGCTCTCGTCATCTATGCCATTTTCCCCATCCTTCAAAATACCATCACCGGTTTGCAAGGGATAGACCCAAGTCTAGAAGAAGCAGGGGTCGCCTTTGGAATGACCAAGTGGGAACGACTCAAGAAGTTCGAGATTCCCTTGGCCATGCCCGTCATTATGTCTGGAATACGGACAGCAGCTGTGATGATTATCGGGACGGCTACCCTAGCTGCCTTGATTGGAGCAGGAGGACTCGGTTCCTTTATCCTTCTGGGGATTGACCGCAATAATGCCAGTCTGATTTTGATCGGTGCTCTGTCTTCTGCCTTCTTAGCCATCGCCTTTAACCTTCTTCTCAAATGGATGGAAAAGGCTAAATTGCGGACCATCTTTGCGGCCTTTGCTTTCATGGTCCTTGGATTGGGAGCTAGCTATGCACCAAGTCTTCTTCCAAAACCAGAAAAAGAAAACCTGGTCATTGCTGGGAAGTTAGGACCAGAACCCGAAATTCTAGCTAACATGTATAAGATCTTGATCGAGGAAAACACGGACATGACAGTGACCGTCAAGCCGAATTTTGGGAAGACCACCTTCCTCTATGAAGCCCTGAAAAAAGGGGACATCGCTATCTATCCAGAGTTTACAGGGACCGTGACCGAAAGTCTCCTCAAGCCAGCACCACAAGTCGGTCATGATCCAGAAGCAGTCTACAAAGCAGCCCGAGATGGGATCAAACGACAAGACGACTTGGCCTTGCTCAAACCCATGGCTTATCAGAATACCTACGCTGTCGCGGTGCCTAAGAAAATTGCCCAAGAGTATGGCCTTAAGACCATTTCCGACTTGAAAAAGGTAGAAGGACAACTCAAGGCAGGCTTTACCTTGGAGTTTAACGACCGAGAGGACGGAAACAAGGGATTGCAGAAGGTCTATGGTCTTAATCTACAAGTCTCCACCATGGAGCCAGCCCTTCGCTACCAGGCGATCCAGTCTGGCGATATCCAGATAACAGATGCCTACTCAACGGATGCCGAGCTGGCTCGTTATGACCTGGTGGTCCTTGAAGATGACAAGCAACTCTTCCCACCTTATCAAGGGGCGCCCCTCATGAAAACTGCATTGCTCGAAAAACACCCTGAGTTGGAAGCTGTTCTCAATAAGTTGGCTGGTAAAATCACAGCAGACCAAATGAGCCAGATGAATTACCAAGTCGGAGTAGAAGGCAAGTCTGCTAATCAAGTGGCACGTGACTTTCTGGTGAAAGAAGGGTTTATCAAAAAATAATCCGAATTTTAAATTGAAATAAGTCACTTTATTTAAGTTGTTTCAGATTGAAGATAAAATACTCAAAATAGCTTTCCTTAGGCTCAATAATTCCGAGTTCTAGAAACACTAGTGTTTCTAGAACTTTTCTCACAGAGGAAAGTTTCAGAAGATGGTTGAATAAATCTAATAAATAATATTATTTCATCTTTAAAGAAGTTATTAGATTGATATAAAAGAACAGTTTGTCTACAGTCTCAACAAACATCAGAAATGGTGTTTGTTTTTTATAGCAGTTATCTCCAATTGATTTTCTGAAGTCTTCAGGGATGTTTGATCTATTTTTTAATTCCCGAACGTTTTTAGGAAAATTTCAGAAAAATCTTGACTTCTATGAAAATAGGCGTATGATTGGTTGTGAACTGTTGAACAATCTTTTTCAAGAGAATCCCTGATGTCGACTAAGGGATCTGTGAAAGGAGAAGCAGTTCAAATTAAAAATCTATAGAGCGTTGCGTCCGAAAGTCTAAATAGACACGGCTCTTTAAAAACAAAAGGAGAAAAAATGAATACTTATTTCCAAAAGAAACTCGCAAATGCCAAAGTGACTCTCAGTGAGATGTCAGGTGGTTACCACAGGATGGTTGCCGGGATGAAGAAGCTTGGCTTTCTTGGGAGCTTAAAAGCAATCTGGAAAGACCTCTTTGCCCATCGTAGCTTAGGAGGCTGGATTTACCTCTTGGTATTGGGAAGTTTCCCACTGTGGTTGGAGCTTATATACGAGCACCGCATAGTGGATTGGACTGGGATGATTTGTAGTCTAACAGGGATTATCTGCGTGATCTTTGTATCGGAAGGTCGTGCTAGTAACTACCTCTTTGGTTTGATCAATTCTATTATCTATCTGATATTGGCCTTACAAAAAGGCTTTTACGGTGAGGTTTTGACAACCCTATACTTCACAGTCATGCAGCCGATTGGCCTTCTGGTATGGATTTATCAAGCTCAATTCAAAAAAGAACAACAAGAATTTGTTGCCCGTAAATTAGATAAGGTCGGATGGACCAAGTATCTATCTATTAGCGTGCTTTGGTGGTTAGTTTTCGGGCTTATATATCAGTCAATTGGGGCCAATCGTCCGTATCGGGATTCCATCACGGATGCAACAAATGGGGTTGGCCAACTCTTGATGACAGCTGTTTACCGTGAACAGTGGATTTTCTGGGCAGCGACCAACGTTTTCTCTATCTACCTTTGGTGGGGAGAGAGCCTTCAAATTCAAGGGAAATACTTCATTTACTTAATCAACAGTCTAGTTGGTTGGTACCAATGGACGAACGCTGCTAAGAAGGGGTATTAGTGATAATCAATAAAATGCAATAGGTTGGGAATTTTGCCCAACCTATTTTTGTGATATACTAGAGTAGTTTTTGAGACTTATAAAAATGGGTTTTTCTAGTTCAAATATATAAAAAAGGAGAATACATGGACATCTTTTTGAGGAGTATATCGGGGATTCTCGTCATCCTGGGTATGATTTTAGTGGGCTTTGTCATTGGTGAAAAAGGCTGGTTCGATGACAAGTCGCGTGGCCTACTCGCTAAATTGGTCACTCAAGTTGCTCTTCCCTGCTATATGCTCTACACCATCACGCAGCGCTTCACAGCAGAAGATCTACTTAAAATGTTGCCAGCCTTGCGGTTTCCTGCCCTGTCTATGGTTATTTTGCTTGGCATCGCGACAGGAGTAGCCAGAATCTTTGCGGTGAGACAGGACCGTCGTGGCCTCTTTATTTCCATGTTTTTTAACTCCAATACCATCTTCGTGGGGCTTCCTATTAACCAAGCCCTCTTTGGAGATGCCAGCATTCCCTATGTTTTGATCTATTACATGTGCAATACGACCTTTTTCTGGACCTTGGGGACCTATCTCATCCAGCGGGATGGTGAGGGAGAAGCTCAGTTTGATCTCAAAACGAGTCTGAAAAAAGTCTTTTCTCCGCCACTCATGGGCTTTCTCTTGGGACTAGTCTTGGTGATGCTGCAGATCAAGTTGCCAGCCTTTCTAGCCAGTGATTTGCAGTATATGGGTAATTTAACAACCCCTTTATCCATGATATTCATCGGTTTGTCAGTGTCTCATGTAGGTGTGAAGCAGTTGGTTCTGGGAAAAGATCAGCTATTGATTCTACTAGGTCGCTTCCTGGTTGCTCCACTCTTAATGGCTTCCATCGTTTACTGGATGCCTCTTCCAAACTTGATGAAGCAAGTCTTTATCATCCAGTCCGCCATGCCTGTGATGACCAATGCGCCAGTTGTTGCCAGACTCTACGGTGCTGATAGTAATTATGCATCCGTCATGGTGACAGAGACGACCCTTGCAACCATGGTGGTGATCCCTATTCTCATGCTGTTGATGGCTTAATAAATAAAAAGAGCTCAAGTTTTCATTGAAAAAACCTGAGCTTTTCTTATATGAGAGCTAATAAAATTGTAATCACCAGAGCGATGCCCACTCGAATAACATGATGAACTGGTTTGAAGTTTTCTTTGTGCTTGCCATTCCAATAGGCCCCGTAGCAAATCAAACCACAGCCAATCATCCAAAGGAATAAAGCAACAATCGGTAAAAAGAAGTAGAGGATGAGAGAAAAGGTCGCAAGGCAACTTCCGATGAATAGAAGTCGATTTCCTAGAGTATTCTTGCCCTTTCTTAATTCTGAAAGGCTGGCCAATAAATGAAGGAGGGGAAAGGCAAGGGCTAAGAAGGCTGTAAAAATACCAAGAAGAATAAGGAGGTTCATAAGATTTCCTTTCTAGCTAGAAAAATGATGTTTATTCTTGTTTAGCTGTCATTTCCATAACATCTAAATAAAAGCTAACAACTTCTTGCTCGTTATAAGCTTTCCCTTTTCTCAACCACCAGGTCAGAGTTTCGATGAAGTTAGTAACGACAAAGTGCTTGAGGTAAGAAGTTGGAATTCTAGGATGAGCTGTTTTTAAATCATCTGCCACCATAGGATAGACATGGGCTTCTAATTCCTTATGAAGTTGACGGAGAAAATAATCATTTTTGGAGAGAAGGAGGCTGGTTACGTGGTCTTGATTTTCTCGGAAATGGAGAAAGATGTGAGCCAGGTAGTCTTCTGCAGCTAGGTGTGCCTCTCTCTCAAACAAGTGATGGAATAGGTAGTGGCAGAGTTCGTCAAGCAATAGTTCCTTGCTTTCATAATGACTGTAAAAGGTAGACCTCCCAACATCTGCCCGATCAATAATATCTTGAACAGTCGTCGCTTGATAACCTTTACTATTTAACAGTTCTAAGAAGGCTGTATAGATCGCTTTTCTTGTTTTAGCAATCCGCCGGTCGGTTTGACTCATATAGACAATTCGAACAAACTATTCAGTAACGTACATAAAGAACGGTTTGCTTCTATCCTTTCTAAATAGAGTAGGAGATAATACTAGTGAGAGAATCATCTATTCCCATTATACCATATATTAAAGGAGGTCAAAAATGAGTTCAAAATTTGCTGTTTGGCTGGCTTTTGTCTTAAATTTTAGCTTTGCCATCATCGAATTTATCTTTGGCGGTCTCTTTGGCTCCAGTGCAATCTTAGCGGATGCTGTCCATGACTTGGGAGATGCCTTGGCTATTGGTATCTCAGCTTTTCTCGAAAGTATTTCCAATCGGGAGGAGGACAGCCACTATACCCTGGGCTACAAGCGCTTTAGCCTCTTGGGGGCCATCCTGACAGCAGTCATCCTCATAACAGGCTCTAGTTTAGTCATTCTAGAGAATATCAGCAAGCTAATCGAGTCTCAGCCGGTGGATCATGAGGGAATGCTTTGGTTGGGAGTCATTGCGATTGCCATAAATCTAACAGCCAGTCTCATCGTCCGTAAGGGGCAGACTAAGAATGAATCCATCCTGAGTCTCCATTTCCTTGAGGATACACTAGGTTGGTTGGCAGTGATTGTCGTCGCCATCATCTTGCGCTACACTGATTGGTACTTCCTCGATCCCCTCTTATCTCTTCTAATTTCTGCGTTCATCTTGTCCAAAGCCCTTCCACGTTTTTGGAGTACGCTCAAGATTTTCCTCGATGCTGTGCCAGAAGGAGTGGATATCCAGCAAGTCAAGAGTGATTTGGAGCAGTTGGACCATGTGACTAGTATCAATCAGCTCAATCTCTGGACCATGGATGGCCTGGAAAAAAACGCCATTGTCCATGTTTGTCTAGAGCATGTCAACCACATGGAGGTTTGTAAAGAAGCGATTCGTACCTTGCTCAAAGATTGTGGTTTCCAAAACATTACCATTGAGGTGGACGAAGACTTGGCTACTCACCGAGCCCACAAGCGCAATATCGAAGAACTGGAAGCTGATCAACATCATGGGCATGATCATCACCACCATCATTAATGAAAATCGAACAATGCTTTGTTGAGGATATTTTTAAAATCATCAATTTAATATATTGACCTCGGATTCAAATTGTGATAGACTACTCATATTTATGAAAGGAACGAGTATATGTTACAACTACAACATATTTCAAAAGTGTATTATACGGGCAATCAAGAGTTTCACGCGTTGAAAGATATCTCGATTCGCTTCCGTAAAAATGAGTTCGTCTCCATTCTCGGACAATCGGGTTCAGGGAAAACGACCCTCTTAAATATCATCGGTGGACTCGACCAATACACATCGGGTGATTTACTCATCCAAGGAAAATCAACCAAGCAATTTAAAGACCGCGATTGGGATAGCTACAGAAACCACACCATCGGATTCGTCTTCCAATCCTATAATCTGATTGGTCACCAAACGGCACTCTCAAACGTCGAGATTGCGATGACGCTCTCTGGTGTTTCTAAAGCGGAACGCAAGAAACGTGCCATCGAAGCGCTCGAACGCGTTGGATTGAAAGACCATTTATATAAGAAACCAAATCAAATGTCTGGCGGACAAATGCAACGAATCGCGATTGCGCGTGCCCTTGTCAATAATCCTAAAGTCGTTTTAGCCGATGAGCCAACAGGAGCGCTCGATTCTGAGACTTCTGTTCAAATCATGGATTTATTAAAAGACATCGCCAAGGAACGTCTGGTCATCATGGTGACGCATAACCCAGAGCTGGCAAAAACCTACTCCACTCGAATCGTACAGGTATTGGATGGAAACATCTTGAGCGACTCGAATCCGTATGAGCCTACAGAAGAAACCAAACAAGGCGACATTCAGTTCACGAAGACAAAGATGAGTTTTCTGACGGCTCTGGCCCTTTCGTTTAATAACTTATTGACGAAGAAAGGCCGTACCTTCCTGACTGCCTTTGCAGGTTCCATCGGGATTATCGGGATTGCCCTTATTCTGTCCCTCTCAAACGGTGTGAGCGACTATGTGAAAAAGGTGCAAGAAGACACTCTCGTCTCTTTGCCACTGACGATTAGCGAGCAAAACCAGAGTAATCTTATGGCAACATCTCCAGACTTGAGTGAAAAGCCTTATAGGGATAAAAACGAACTCGGTGTCAATACGCTTTTAACGAATCTATTGAAAAAACAAATCGGAAAAAATGACCTCGCGTCCTTCAAGACTTACTTGGATAAACACGCTTCAGAAATCGCAACCCTTACAAAAGACATTCGTTACCAATACAACCTGCAACCATATATTTACGCTAGCGACACATCGGGCGGTCCAAAGAGCATTCTTCCATCTAACCTCGCGTCCGAAGTTGATACGGCCAATCAAACGATTAAAGGCTACTTGCAAAACATCGACTACTGGAGCCAACTTTCAAGTGACGAAGCCATGCTGGAAGCGCAATATGACGTGCTAGAAGGTCGCCTTCCAAAGGATAAATCTGAAATCGTCCTTATCGTCGATGAAGATAACCAAATCAGCGACCTGCTCCTTTATAGCTTACGCATCAAAGACCCTAGCGAATTAAACGATGTAAAGAAACTCGACGAACTCAAATCACAAACCTATCAGTATAGGGATTTCATCGGGAAAACATTCAAAGCCGTTGTGAACACGAACCGCTTCGCAAAAGAAAACAACCAATGGATGAATAAAATTGACGACGAAGCGTATATGAAGACGCAAATCGAGAATGGCCTCGAGCTTAAAATCGTCGGCGTTCTTCGTCAAAAAGAAGGCACAAGTTCTGGTGTGAACTCTCCTTCTGGCGGTGTGGCTTATACGAGCGACCTTATCGATTACACTTCTGAACAAATTCAAAACAGTGACATCGTGAAAGAGCAAGAAGCCAACCCTACCATCAATGTATTTACTGGTAAAGCATTTGCCAAAGATCCAAAACCATTCAATTCTGCTGATTTAACCGAAGAAGAAAAAATCCAGCTGGTCAAATTGACGCCTGAACAACAAGCGCAATACATCCAACAATACAACGAAAACTCGGCTGCCACTTACGAGGAAAACCTCGCGAAATTGGGGGTTATCGATAAATCCAAACCGGCTGCCATCGAGTTCTACACCTCTTCGTTCCAACAAAAACAAGAGTTGAAGGACTTCATCAACGCCTATAACACAGCCAAAAAAGACGCTGGCGAAGACGACAAAGTGCTCGCCTACTCCGACGATATTCAAACCATCATGTCATCCATTACGACAATGGTGGGTGTAATCACAACCGTACTTGTTGGTTTCGTAGCCATCTCGCTCATCGTATCATCGATTATGATTGCGATTATCACCTACATCTCGGTTCTCGAACGTACAAAAGAAATCGGAATCCTACGTGCAATGGGGGCTTCGAAGAAAGACATCCGTCGCATCTTCACCGCCGAAACAGCCATCGAAGGATTTATTTCCGGGGTGCTCGGTATCGGAATTACACTTCTTGCAACACTTCCAATCAATGCCGTCGTTGCGAAAATGACTAACGTGGAGAACGTGGCGCAGTTACCATGGGAAGCAGCGCTCATCCTAATTGGTATCTCCATTGTCCTTACCATGTTAGCTGGTCTCATCCCTTCACGCATCGCCGCAAAGAAAGACCCAGTGGAATCTTTACGTAGCGAATAAAAGCTGTAAACAATAAAGTGGATAGAAGAATGTTTCTTTATCCACTTTTTCTATTGTGTAGAAATTCATAGAAAGGAATTTAAACCATTTCTTCTTACATGAAAGATGGTAATTTCAAATAGATGTTGTTTTCAAAGAATAATACAGTATCGGATTGGGCATAAAAAGATATTTGTTCCACTTTCTTTGAATGATTTCTTTTAATAGCTTGTGTATTGACCTAGAAAATTAGTGTCTTCTTCCAAATGATTTATAAAAGAGTTCCCTAAAGTAAGCCTTTTCATGGTAAAATAGAACAAACATGGAACAAGGAGTAGTTATGAGTAAAAGAGCTGTGTTGATGATGACCTTTGGGTCGCCAGAAGAGATTACCTACGAAGGAGTAGCAGAGTTTTTCACGAATATACGCCGTGGGGTTCGTCCTGAACCACATGAAATTCAGACTTTATATGACAATTACGTCCGAATCGGTGGAACGCCGCTCCAAAGGATAACTAGAGAAGAAGTGGACTTGGTTGCTACTGCTCTTGGAGATCAAGCATCGGTTTACTTTGCCAACAAATTTTCCCGCCCTTTCATCACAGATGTGATCAAAGAAATGGAGTTAGATGGAATTAAAGAGTGTTTGTGTTTGATTCTAGAGCCCCATTATTCCTACTATTCTGTCATGGGTTATGAAAAATTTTTAGAAAGTGGTCAGATAAAGTTCCAAATTATCAAGGACTGGTACCGCGAACCTGACCTACTCCACTATTGGGCTGATGAAATCCAAAAGATTTTAGATCAGATTGGAGACGACAGTTATAAGGTGATTTTTTCAGCCCACAGTGTTCCAGTTTTGGCACTAGATTTTGGCGACCCTTATATCGATCAGATTTATGACAATAGTCGCATGATTGCGGAGATTTTAGGGCTTGAAGAGGAGCAGTATACTAATACTTGGCAGAGTGAGAGTGATATTGGTATTCCTTGGATTAAGCCGGATGTCTTAGAATACCTGCGAGATGAGAGGGAGCATCCTGACCACTATATTTTTGTTCCGATTGCTTTTATTAGTGAGCATATTGAGGTTCTTTTTGATAATGATGTGGAGTGTAAGGAGCTATGTCAGAAGCTCGGTGTGGCTTATCACCGACCTCCTATGCCAAATAGCGATTCACGACTGATTAAAGCCCTTCTGTCAACCATTCAGTCTCATATAGATGGTGCCTATAGCGACTATCAACCTCAGCTAGAGACCTTTGATGAGTTGGAAGCTTCTTCAAGTACGAGTCAGATTTTGGAAGAAGAGAATGATATCCAAATGCCAGATTTTGTGAAGAAGTTGATTGCCAAGAAAGGGCGAGAAAATGTTAAAATGCCCTATCTGATTAAGAAAATGCTAGAAAAAAAGTATGGGAAAAAATATGATTAATCGGAAAGGGGAAAGGAAGATTTAAGCAGAAGCCTAAGAAAAAGTGTATACTATGGATAAGGAAGCAATAGAAAGTAGGTTGATTCTATGAAGAAAACAGTTTATACAAAAGCTGGACAAGTGGGTCTAGTAGAAGTAGAACGTCCACATATTGAAGCGCCGGATGATGTTATTCTCCGTATCGTTCGTACCTGTGTCTGTGGCTCTGATCTCTGGAGCTACCGCAATCCTGATATTGAAGCAGGTCATCAAAATAGTGGCCACGAAGCTATTGGGATCGTGGAAGAAATCGGAGAAGCTATTACCACGGTCAAACCAGGTGACTTTGTCATCGCGCCTTTCACCCATGGTTGTGGGGAGTGTGATGCCTGTCGTGCTGGCTATGATGGGACTTGTGACCGCCATATCGGAACCAACTGGTCTGACGGGGTGCAAGCGGAGTACATGCGCTTCGAATACGCCAACTGGGCCCTTGTCAAGATTCCAGGTCAACCATCTGATTATACAGAAGCTATGCTCAAATCCTTCTTGACGCTAGCTGATGTCATGCCAACGGGCTACCATGCGGCGCGTGTAGCAGACGTGAAGCCTGGTGACAAAGTAGTGGTCATCGGGGACGGTGCCGTTGGTCAATGTGCGGTTATCGCAGCCAAGATGCGTGGTGCATCGCAAATCGTCCTTATGAGCCGTCACCAAGATCGCCAACAAATGGCTTTGGAATTTGGTGCAACGGCGGTCGTAGCGGAGCGTGGTGAAGAAGGCATTGCCAAGGTCCGTGAAATCCTCGGAGGAGGAGCAGATGCCGCCCTTGAATGTGTGGGTACCGCAGCAGCTGTCGATCAAGCCCTTGGGGTTCTTCACAATGGTGGACGTTTAGGTTTTGTCGGTGTGCCTCATTACAATAACCGTGCTCTAGGTTCGACCTTTGCCCAAAATATCTCAGTGGCAGGTGGGGCAGCCTCTGTCACCACCTATGACAAGCAGTTCTTGCTCAAGGCCGTCCTTGATGGCGACATCAATCCAGGCCGTGTCTTTACCCATAGCTATAGCTTGGATGAGATTGATCAAGCCTATAAAGACATGGATGAACGCAAGACCATTAAGGCTATGATTGTGATTGAGTAATGAAAAAGTCTAGTAGAAATGAATCTACTAGACTTTTCTTTTATAGTGAATAAAATCTTATTTCAAATCTGACATCACTTGCTTCTTGGTAAAGGTGCGCTCTTGTTTGTTGGCTAGGGCCTTGATGCGCGCATCAAGGAGAATGGCACGACCTTCCGCACTTCGAGTATAGACGAGGTCATACTTGCCTATACTCTTTCGGATTTGCGCCACAAAGGCTTGGGCATCCTCTTTCCGTTTGTCAAAGAGGCTTGGTACAGCGAAATATTCTGTCTGATCGGACACCTTTTCCTGTGCTTTCAAGATATAGCGCTGATTTTCAATCGGTGCGAAAAACTCGATCATGGTTTGCGAGAAGAGTTCCTTCTCCCGCATGGTTCCGTCCTTCAAATAGATCAGCGTGTTGATGGCATCCTTTCTGTCTCGTACGACTTGGATGCGGGTTTCTTGGGTCTGGATCTGGCCAGAAAGGAGTAGGGCTTGGTGGATAGCCTGGCCGAAGACTTCTAGCCGTTTATAAGGGCTCTTATAGAGATAGTAGCGAAGCCAAGAAAGGAGTGCGGGGACAGCTAAGAAGAATAGAAGAATAAGAGACGCTTTATTCCCTCCTCCTCTATGTGAATAGTAAATCAGGTTGGCGAAAGCATCGGTCAAAGCAGCGGCCGTCAGCCAGCGAGCTAGCTTCCTGGCGTCAAAAAATAGGGCCAGGGGCAGGAAGTGTTTATCCACTTGGACCTCATTTGCAATCTCCATATTCTCCAGAATCGGCAGGGCTTTTTGCCAGCCATCCCGGAGTTCTTGACGATGGGTGGAGCGCTCTAAGGTTTCTTCATTGAGTTTCTGCAACTGTTTTTTGGTATAGCGGATATTGTCAAAGGCTAGACGTTCAATACCAGATTCGATGAAGGGCTCCTTGTAATGGAGACCTAAAAATTGCTTCATCCGTCTTTCTAAGAGCTCCAGATCAGGACTGTATTCTTTCAACTGATCAGTGATGGCTTCGATTTCTTCCTTTTCAAGATCGGACTTTTCATACCATTTCTTTAGGGAAAGATTGATGGAGACCAGGTGCCAGATATTACTAGTCTTGTCTGGCTCCTGAGGCCACACTCGGATGGCACGGCCTCGCATTTGGTTGCTGAGCATAAAACTGCCGACAAAGCTCGCTAGGATAAGGGAATTGACGCAAGGAGCATCCCAGCCTTCTCCTAGAAGTGACTTGGTTCCAATGACGACTTGAATGAGCCCTTCTTGAAAGAGCTGGGTCACGGCTGTCACCAAATCATGTTGAGAACCAACCAAGCGAACCTTGAGAAAGTCATCAGGAGATAATTGGCCGACACTTTGGTAAGTCAAACGATTCTCTCCTAGAAGTTCTTCTAATCTTGGCTTAGCGACCGTAGGGATGATGACGATGCTACCGGTTAAGACAGCGATGGCAGGAGGACTAGTTAGCTCTAAGCTTTCTCTGCGAATAGATTCGAAATAAGAGAGCACTCCCAATTGAGTGAATTGGGCGTCCTTATTCCCGAGATGAACTTCAAAGTCTTGGCGAATGTAGTCTGTTAGGACCAATTGGCGCAGTTGACTTCCAAGAGCCTGGTATTCCGCCTTGAAAATCTCTCGAACCGCATTGAGTTTTCCGAGGGATTGGTTGAGCAGTAGGTCTTGTTTTTTGTTGCGGACCAGTTTGACTTGTTTTCGATCGATCAAGCTGGCTGCTTTTAATTCATGAAGCAGTTGCTTCTCGTATTCCTCAGGTAGATTGTACCAGTGAGGCACCTGAAAGAGCAGACCTTGCAAGAGTATTTCAAGCCAGTCCAAGGTGAAAGCAGGTAGTTTCTTGGCTCCTAAAAGCTCCTGGAAACGTTTGGGAAAGTCAATTCCCTTGCTTCGAAGAAAGATCAGGGTAGCAGAGAGATACTTGGGCTCATTGAGCAATTCATCATCGCTAATCTGATCCGATAAGGCTTTGCAGTTTTGGAGGTATTGGCAAAAGAGGGGATCGGAAGTCAGTTGCTGTAAGAGAGCATTCTTTTGTTGGCTAAAGGCATCCAACTGAGCCTGCTCTTCTTTGGTTGGAAAGGCAAAGTAGACATAGTCTTGGTGGGGACAAAGGGTCTCTTCCTTGACCAATTCGGGAACCGTAATTTCCTCATCAATCTCACCACACATGCGGATATAGCGTTCCCAAAGAGTAGGGTCCCCTTCATAGGGAGGGGTAGCAGTGAGGGAGATCATCTTTAAGTCAGGGAAGGCTTGGCGAAAGGCTTCCAAACTCTTCCACCATTCATTGCGCAGGTGGTGACACTCATCTAAACAGAGGGTTCCCAGTGAGATGTCTTTGAAAGTAGAAAAGATGTCAAAGCCTTTGAAATCAAATGTTTCAATCTCTGCCTTGTCATCGGTATCCTCGATTTGTGATTGGCCGACGACTTGATTCATGGCACTGTGGAGGGCCTGATAGGTAGCAACTGTAATCAGCTTAGGATGTTTAAGGTCCTGAGAGATCAATTGCTCCGCTTGGCTTTTGTCTTTCAAGAATGCTTGGACAATCCGGTCAACCCATTGTTGACGAATCGTGACCGTAGGTGCCAGAATCAGGGTTGGTTGCCCAAAGCGCCGGATAAATTCGATACCCAAGGTTGTTTTTCCAGAGCCAGGAGCTGCTACCAAATGCAGGTGACCATCCGCCATAAAAGCGTCACTCTTATCGAGAACACGTTTTTGATAGTGTCTCCATTGACCTGTAAAGGCTAGTTCTTGTAACATTGGTTTCCTCCCTTGTACTGTCCCCATTATATCATAGTTGAAGGTATTCAGTTATATGGGGAGTTGCTGTGGAAGGAAAATAGTCCTTTTCGCTACCTCTCCTTGACACAGACTAGATGGACTTATATAATGTTACAAACAAGTTTGGAGGCAACAGATGATCCATAAACATGAAATTCCTATTTTAGAGTTTGACGACAACCCGCAGGCAGTCATTATGCCGACCCATGAGGGGCTTGATCTGCACCTACCTGAAAAATGTGTGTATGCTTTCTTGGAGGATGAGATTGATTGCTTTGCAAAAGCTGTTGGTGCTAAGCAAGTAGCTAGCTTTGTCTCAGCTACCAAGACCTATCCGGTTTATGTCATGGAGCACCAAGGAGAGGATATCTGCTTGGCGCAAGCGCCAGTCGGATCTGCCCCTGCAGCTCAATTCATGGATTGGTTGATCGGCTATGGGGTGAAGAAAATTATTTCCTCAGGAAGCTGTGGCGTCTTGGTGGAAATGGAAGAAAATGCCTTTTTAATCCCGACCAAGGCTTTGCGAGATGAGGGAGCCAGTTACCATTATGTAGCACCTTCTCGTTATATAGAAGTGGATCGTCGAGCACTGACTGCCATTGAAAGGGTTCTAAAACAAGCGTCCATTCCCTATCAAGAAGTGATGACCTGGTCGACAGACGGCTTTTATCGAGAAACGCCTGACAAGGTGGCCTATCGCATTGAAGAAGGGTGTAGCGTTGTGGAGATGGAGTGCGCCTCATTGGCAGCAGTAGCCCAGCTTCGTGATGCGGTTTGGGGCTTGATCCTATTTACCGCAGATTCTCTTGCAGACCTGGAAAATTATGACCAGCGTGACTGGGGATCTGAAGCATTCACTAAAGCCTTAGAATTGTGCCTAGAAATGGTTCATCACTTGTAGGTCTATTCACTTTTTATGGTACAATGAAGCTATGTTAGTCAAATTATTTTTTAAACAATGGCAGTCCAAGATGAAAAGTCTGTCTCCAGCAAGGAGGATTTTTTTCAGCTTTGTCTTGGTTATCTTAATTGGCTCCCTCTTATTGAGTCTGCCTTTTGTCCAGCAAGCAAGCTCAAAAGCAGGTTATGTTGACCACCTTTTTACAGCAGTCTCCATGGTCTGTGTGACAGGGCTCTTTACCCAATCAGTAGCCTCGACCTACAATGCCTGGGGGCAGTTAATCTGTATGCTCTTGATTCAGATCGGTGGCCTGGGGATCTTGACCTTTATCGGTCTCTTCTTTATGGAAAGTCGTCAAAAGCTCAGCTACAAGGACCGACAGACCATTCGGGACAGCTTTAGCTTTAGCAATAACCAGAGCTTGGCCCGTTTTGTCCGTTCTATTTTCATAACCACCTTTACCATCGAAGGACTGGGGGCCTTGCTCCTCATGATTCGCTTCATTCCTCGCTTTGGTTGGGGCCATGGAATCTTTAACTCCATCTTTGTCGCGATTTCAGCTTTTTGTAATGCGGGCTTCGATAATTTTGGGGGCGATAGTATGATGAGTTTCCAGACCGATTGGCTGGTGAACCTGACCTTGTCTGCCCTTATTATTACTGGGGGCTTGGGCTTTATGGTTTGGTTTGACCTCGCTACCAAGGCTCGCAATCAATCAGGACGGCGGACTCTTCGCTTCCATACCAAGGTGGTTCTTTGGTTAACAGCTGCGATCCTCCTCTTTGGGACAGTCACCAGTCTCTTGACCGAGTTTGATAATCCGGCAACCATTGGGGCCCTCCCCTTGGGAGAGAAAATTTTAGTCAGCTTTTTCCAAACCGTCAGCATGCGGACAGCTGGTTTTGCTTCCTTAGATTATACAGCAGTCCGACCAGTGACGCTCTTCGTCTATCTCTTGCAGATGTTTTTAGGTGGAGCACCAGGTGGGACAGCAGGGGGCATGAAGATCACCACCTTCCTGGTCCTCTTGCTCCTGGCTCGGAAGGAACTATTGGGGCTACCACATACCAATTTAGGAAAACGTACGATTTCACCAGACATTGTTCAACGTTCCTTTGGGACAGCGGTGATTTTCCAGTTGACCTTCTTAGTGGGGCTATTAGGAATCTGTTTGGTGACGCCGGATGGCCAACGCTTTATTTATTTGGTCTTTGAGGTGGTATCCGCTCTAGCGACAGTGGGAGTGACCGCCAATGTAACCTCAACCTTAAATGGAGCGGGACTAGGCATTATCATGGTCCTCATGTTTATCGGACGGATCGGTCCTTTGACCCTCATGGTTAGCTTGAACAATTACCAAGCCAAGAAAGCAGATACCTTGCAGTATGCCAAGGCAGACATCATTATTGGATAGGAGAAACTTATGGAGAATCGAACCATTGGAATTTTAGGATTAGGAATTTTTGGACAGAGTGTCCTGAAAACTCTGCAGGATCAGGATGTGGATATTATTGCGATTGATGATCACGCAGATGTGATCAACCAATATGAATCCATGATTACGACTGGAATTGTTGGAGACATTACAGAAATGGACCTCTTGGATGCGGCAGATATTGGGAACTGTGATACAGTCGTCATCGCGACGGGTGAAAACCTGGAGTCCAGTGTGCTGGCAGTCATGCATTGTAAGGCCCTTGGTGTTGAGCGAGTCATTGCCAAGGTCAAGAATGAAGTGACCAAGGAAGTCCTTGAGAAAATTGGGGCTGATTTGGTCATCCTACCAGAGGTAGAAGCGGGGATGTCTCTGGCCAAGATGATCCTCTTCGAACACGGGATTGAAGTCTTCCAGTTGGATGAAGCAGTGGTGGTGGTCGAGTTTACGGTTCCAGCTAGCTGGGTAGGAAAAAGCCTTCAGGACTTGGAAATCAGAGACCAATATCAACTCAATATTATTGGCTATCGAGATGTGGAAGACCAGCCTTTGCGAAGTCAGATTGGTCCTGACTTTATCTGGCCAGAAGGGGTGCGCGTGATGGCGGTGACAGACAACCAGTATCTGGATAGAATCCAAGACCTCTTAGAGGAAAGGAACTAAGAGAGAGTGGGACAGAAATCGGTAATTCGTTAGAATTCGATTTCGTCATCCCACCTCCGCACAGTTGAGTAGGGCTGTAAAAGCTGATGAAATCAGCGTAGTAGAGCCCAC